>JADFDL010000024.1 GCA_018262875.1 Rhodocyclaceae bacterium
GCTCGACGATCCATTCCTCGCCCTGGGGAATAATGCGTACGCCCTTCCAGACCGTGACCAGCGCGAAGGCGAGAATTGCTACGACAACGATGAATCCGGCGTTCATGATTTCCCCTTAAGCCTTGCCAACCTTGAGAAAACTGCCCTCGATGCCGAGCACCTTGACGCGTTCGCCCGACCTGATCGTTTCGTCCGATATGCATTCCCAACTCTCGGAACCGACGAGCGGCTTCTGGAAACGCACCTGTCCCTTCTGGTAAGGCTCGACGTCGCGGGTCAGCATGCCGACCTCGCCGACGATGTTCGAGTCAGACATGCCGACCCGGGTCTTGTGCATGCCGGGCTTGAAGATGCGGAACCAGATAACGACCATCGCCACCGAGGCGACCGTCCAGGTCAGCAGTTGCGCAGTCAGACCCATGGAAGGCGCAACCAGCACGACAAGCGAGACCAGCAAGGCGCCCAGTCCGAACCAGACGATAAAGAATGCCGGCACTGCCAGTTCCGCAATGATCAGCCCAATGCCCAATACAGCCCAGTGCCACCATTCGGGTTGCATGCCTGCCTCCACGTTTATTTGCCCTGTTCCGCCAGATGCCTGCCCAGCCGCATCCAAGTATCGACCACGGTATCAGGGTTGAGGGAAATCGTCACGATACCCTCGTCCATCAGCCATTCTGCAAAATCGACGTGATCCGACGGTCCCTGGCCGCAAATGCCAACATACTTGTCGAGCCGGCGGCAGGTCTTGATGGCCATGCTGAGCAAGGCCTTTACGGCGGCATCGCGTTCATCAAACAACCCGGCGACCAGGCCCGAGTCCCGGTCCAGGCCCAGAGTCAGTTGCGTCAAGTCGTTGGAGCCAATGGAAAAGCCATCGAAGTGTTCGAGGAAGCGTTCGGCCAGGAGGGCGTTGGAGGGGATTTCGCACATCATGATCAGGCGAAGGCCGTTCTCTCCCCGTTTGAGTCCGTTCGTGGCCAAAAGATCGACTACCCCCTTGGCCTCCTCCACGGTACGGGTAAAGGGCACCATGATCTCGACATTGGTCAGGCCCATGTCGTCGCGGACGTTTTTCAAGGCACGACATTCCAGCTCGAAACATTCCCGGAAGGAGGGTGCCACGTAGCGCGAAGCACCTCGGAAGCCGAGCATCGGGTTTTCCTCTTCCGGCTCGTAAATTTCTCCGCCCAGCAGCTTGCGGTATTCGTTCGATTTGAAGTCGGACAGGCGGACGATGACGGGTTTTGGCCAGAAAGCAGCGGCAATCGTAGATACGCCTTCGGCCAGTTTTTCGACAAAAAAGTCCTTCGGGCTGGCGTAACCGCGGGAACGGCGCTGGATTTCGTCGCGCAAACCGGCGGGAACACGCTCCAGTTCCAGGATTGCCTTGGGATGGATGCCGATGACGTTGTTGATGATGAACTCGATGCGCGCCAGGCCGACGCCGGCATTGGGAATGCCCTGGAACTCGAAGGCCAGCTCGGGGTTGCCGACGTTCATGGCGATCTTCACCGGCAGCTTGGGCAGGTTGCCCAGTTCCTGCGTAGTCACCTCGAAGTCGAGAATGCCCCGATAGATGTAGCCGGTATCGCCTTCGGCACAGGATACGGTCACCGACTCGCCTTCGGTCAGGGATGAAGTTGCATTGCCGCAGCCGACTACCGCCGGAATACCCAGCTCCCGGGCGATGATGGCCGCGTGGCAGGTGCGGCCGCCGCGATTGGTGACGATCGCCGCCGCCCGTTTCATGACGGGTTCCCAGTTCGGGTCCGTCATGTCGGTGACGAGAATGTCGCCCGGCCGCACCTTGGACATCTGCGCGGCGTCGGGGATGATGCGCACCGGGCCGGTGGCGATTTTCTGGCCGATGGCGCGCCCCGAGACGATCACCTTCGAATGCTGCTTCAGGCGGTAGCGGCGCAGGACCTGCTGGCTTTCGCCCGCCTTTACGGTCTCCGGACGTGCCTGCAGGATGTACAGCTTGCCGTCGATGCCATCCCTGCCCCATTCGATATCCATCGGCCGGCCATAGTGCTGCTCGATGGACACGGCGTAGCGGGCCAGTTCGTGGACGTCCTGGTCGGAGAGCGCGAAGCGGTTGCGGTCGGCCGCGTCCACATCCACCGTGCGGGTCGAGCGGCCGGCCTGCTTGGCGTCGGTGAATTCCATCCTAATCAGTTTCGAACCCAGATTGCGGCGGATGATGGCTGGGCGCCCCTCCGCCAGCTTCGGCTTGTGCACATAAAATTCATCAGGGTTGACTGCGCCCTGGACGACCGTCTCTCCCAAACCGTAGGAGGCCGTAACGAAGACGACATCGCGGAAACCGGACTCCGTATCCAGGGTGAAGATGACGCCGGCCGCACCGATGTCGCTGCGCACCATGCGCTGTACGCCGGCAGACAGGGCTACATCGGCATGCCGGAAGTGCTTGTGCACCCGATAGGAGATGGCCCTGTCGTTGTAGAGCGAGGCGAATACATGCCTGACGGCCTGGAGCACGTTGTCCAGGCCATGGATATTGAGAAAGGTCTCCTGCTGTCCGGCAAAGGAGGCATCCGGCAGGTCTTCCGCCGTCGCACTCGATCGCACGGCGAACGAGGCATCCGCCTCGCCGCTGCCGACCAGTGCCTGGTAATGGGCTTTGATTTCCCGTTCGAGCTGCTCTGGAAAAGGCTGATCGGCGATCCAGCCGCGAATTTGCGCACCCGTAGACGCCAGGGCTTCGACGTCTTCGACGTTCAGGCGGTCGAGCGCTGCGTTGATACGGTCTGCCAGGCCTCGATGGCCGAGAAAATCCCGATAGGCTTGAGCCGTGGTGGCAAAGCCACCCGGCACACGGACGCCGGAATGGGCGAGCTGGCTGATCATTTCGCCCAAGGAGGCATTCTTGCCGCCCACTTTTTCGACATCGGACATGCGCAGTGCTTCGAACGCGATTACGTATTGAGTCATTCCTATCTTTCCGGGATGCGGCGACACGATAAAATGTGAATTTTAGCCGCTTTTATCAGTTGGGGATTTCCCGATGACGGACAGGCACGCCCGAACCGTGTTCTTCATATCCGACGGTACCGGCATTACCGCGGAAACGCTGGGCCACAGCCTGCTGACGCAATTCGAGGGGATCGATTTTCGTCAGGTGCGACTCCCATTTGTCTCGACCCTTGGCCAAGCGAGGGAATGCCTGCTGCAGATCCGGCATGCCGCCGAGCGGGACGGCATTCGTCCGATCGTCGTCACTACCCTGGTGGATCCCAATATCAGCGAAATACTGCGCGAAGCCGATGCGCTGTTTCTGGATTTCTTCGAAGCCTTCATCGTGCCGCTGGAGGACGAACTGGGCGCAAAGTCCACTCACACCATCGGCCGCTCGCATGGCCAGGCCGGCAGCCAGGATTACAGCAACCGCATCGAGGCGGTGAATTTCACCCTGGCCCACGATGACGGCGCATCCGACCTGAATCTGGACAGGGCTGAAGTGATCCTGGTCGGTGTCTCGCGCAGCGGGAAAACCCCCACCAGCCTGTACCTGGCGCTGCAATTCGGCATCAGGGCGGCCAATTATCCCTTGATCCCCGAAGATTTCGAGAGGAAGAAACTGCCTGAAGTCCTCTATAGGCATCACGCCAAGCTGTTCGGTTTGACCATTGCACCGGAACGGCTGCATCAAATACGCACGGAGCGGCGGCCCGACAGCAAATATGCCTCCCTGGCGAATTGCCGTATCGAAATCGAGGAGGCGCAAAAACTGATGAAACGGGAAGGCGTGCGCTGGATGGACTCAACGACAAAATCCATCGAGGAGATCGCCACGACGATCATGCAGGCGGTGAAGCTGGACCGCCACGTTTTCTAGGGCTAGGCGCTCCTGGCCATTTTCTGTCTCACCTCCTCGAACAGGCAGATCGAGGCTGCCGCCGCAACGTTGAGCGATTCGGCCTGTCCCGGCATGGGGATTTTTACGGCATGAGCGGCCCGGCCTGCCACATCCGCCGTCAAGCCGCCGCCTTCGTTTCCGAACACCCACGCCACAGGACCGGTCAGATCGAGTTCGAAGAGGGTGGCGCCTGCATCGAGTCGGGTCGATACGCTGATGCCGTCATGGTTGTCGAGGATCCGATCCAGCGCGGCATGTTCGTGGATTCGCATCAGGAAATGGGCGCCCATGGCTGCACGCAGGACGCGCGGCGACCATGCCTGCGCACAACCCGGGCCGAGAAAAATGTCGGCAATGCCGGCCGCTGCGGAAGAGCGCAGGATCGCCCCCAGGTTCCCGGCATCCTGTATGGCTTCGAGGAGGACACAGGAGCCTGCCGTCGCTGCCGGGGCTGGCTGATGTGGAATGGAAATCAGCGCAAGAATGCCCGTCGGCGTACTGACGGGACTGACTTCTTTGAACAGGGCATCGCTTAACACATACGGATCCGTCTGACGGCGCCGTGAAAGAAATTCGCTGATTTCAGCCTGTTGCGCTCCGCTTTCGCTGACAGCCAGCAGGTCCGGCGGGCCGTAGCGATCGAACCAGGCCAAGACCAGATGCATGCCGTCCAGCACGGTCTTGCCCTGCTTGCGCCGCTCGCGGGAGGATTCCGCGAGCAGCCGAAGCTGCTTGAATGTGGCGTTGTCGCGGGATGTGATTTTCTTCATTGGGAATCGAAAGTATAGTGGCTATTCCATGCCCGCGGCCAAAGTCGTCATTGTCACCCCCGCCCCGCCCGGTTCGCGCGCCGGCAATCGCAAAACGGCGATACGCTGGGCGCAATTCCTGCGCGATTTCGGTTGCCGCGTATCGGTCCTGACGCAATGGGCTGGAGAACCCTGCGATCTCCTGGTCGCCCTCCACGCGCGCAAAAGTCATGTTGCGTTGCGCGCGTTCCGGGAAAGCCATCCCGACCGGCCCGCCTTGCTGGCATTGACCGGCACCGACATCTATCGTGACATCCGTCAGGACAGGGACGCAGCGGCTTCGCTTGAAATGGCGACACGCCTGATCGTGCTGCAGAAGGAAGCGCTTGAAGAACTGACGCCGAAGCAGCGGCGCAAGGCGCGCGTCATACACCAGTCCGTCACGAGCCCTCTTGTTCCCGTTCCGCCCGTTCGCAAGTTCCGCTCTTGCGTACTGGGTCATTTGCGCGAGGAAAAAGATCCTTTTTGCGCAGCCAGGGCACTGCGATGGGTGTCCGATTCTCATGTCGAAATCATCCAGGCCGGCAAGGCGCTTTCGGCAAAAATGACGCATGAGGCCGAACGGCGCATGCGCGACGACGCAAGATACCGCTGGGTAGGGGAACTGCCCCATTGGGCAGCGATGCGCCTGCTTTCCCGCAGCCACGCCATGGTGATCAGTTCGAGGATGGAAGGCGGCGCACACGTGGTATCCGAAGCCATCGCCATGGGCATACCCGTGATCGCGACGGACATTCCCGGCAACCGAGGGCTCCTCGGCACCGGCTATCCGGCTTATTTCCCGGTGGGCGACCACACCGTTCTGGCTGCATTGCTGCGTCGGGCCTTGGACGATCCACGATTCCTCAATTGCCTCGCTGCAGCGGTCAGGCGCCGCCGCCCATTGGTCGATCCGAGGCGGGAGCAACGCACTTGGCGGGGCCTGCTGCGGGAATTGGGTTTCAGACCGGCCTGAGCAAATCCCGCACCGGAGCAAAGCTGCGGCGATAAATGTCGACAACACCATGTTCGCGCAGAGCCGCGAGGTGGGCCGCCGTCGGGTAGCCTTTGTGCCGATCCAGCCCGTATTGCGGATACTGGGCATGCAGGCGAAGCATTTCGGCGTCGCGGGCCGTCTTGGCCAGTATCGAGGCGGCGGAGATGGCGGCCACGCTGCTGTCACCTTTCACGACGGCCCGGACGGGATGGACAATCCGCGGGCAATGCGTTCCGTCGACCAGGACCGCGTCAGGCTGCAGAACGAGCGCCTCGATGGCCCGGCGCATGGCCAGCAAAGTGGCTTGCAGAATATTCAGGGCATCGATTTCCTCGACCGATGCGCTGGCGACCGCCCAGGCCAGGGAGCGTTCGCGGACAAGGAGGGCCAGCCTGTCGCGGGTTTTCTCGGTCAGCTTCTTCGAATCGGCCAGCCCCGCCACCGGATTGCTTGCATCGAGAATGACGGCGGCGGCAAAAACGGGCCCGGCCAAAGGCCCCCTGCCCGCTTCATCGACGCCGCAAATCAAACTGCCTGCGGTGCCGAGGTCCATACATCCTTCCGGTTCAAGTACTGCACGATTGCCTCCGCTGCGCGTACTGAGGAATTCTGTCGCAACTGTTCATGCAGAAGGGTGAAAGCACTCTCGATGCGGCGGCACGTCTCCTGATCTTCGACCAGATTGCCCAGGGCCTGTGCCAGATTGTCGGGAGTTGCATCGTCCTGCAGAAATTCCGGCACGACAAAATGTCCGGCCAGTATGTTCGGCAGTCCAACCCAGGACTGATATTTCATACGGCGCATGAGACGCCACGACCATGGCGACATGCGGTAGGCGATGACCATCGGTTTCTTGAGGAGGGCTGCCTCCAGGGTGGCTGTCCCGCTGGCGACCAGTACGCCATCGGCCACGCCCATTGCGTCATGGGCATGGCCGAACAGCCGGGTGATCGGCAATTCCTGGGCCGACAATCGGTAGAGGGCGAGGTCGAACATATCCCGCGTCTCGCGCGTCGCCAGCGGCACGAGGAAGCGCGCCTGCGGAAAGCGTTGATTCAGACGCTTGGCCGTTTCGATGAAGGTGTCAGCCATGAAGTGCAGTTCCGACTGCCTGCTGCCGGGCAGGAGCGCGAACACCAGCTGATCCTGCGGTATATCGAGTTTCTCACGCAAGGCCGAACGATCGACTTCAAGCGGGATAACGTCAGCCAGCGGATGGCCGACATAGCTGACAGGAATGTTGTTTCGCCGGTAGATTTCCTCTTCAAACGGAAACAAGGCCAGCATGTGCGATACGGATTGAGCGATGCCGCGAATGCGGCCGCCGCGCCAGGCCCAGATGGAGGGGCTGACGTAATGGATTGCCGGAATGCCATGCGCCTTCAACCGCTTTTCGAGATGAAGGTTGAAATCCGGGGCATCGACGCCGATGAAAACCTGCGGCGGATCGTCCAGCATGTCGGCGAGGAGTTTCCGGCGGATGCCGGTGATCTCGCGGTAATGCCTGAGCACTTCAGCATATCCCCGTACGGCGAGCCTCTCGGACGGAAACAGGGCCCGAAAACCGGCCGCCTGCATTTTGGGTCCGCCAATGCCGTAAAAGTCAGTCTCCGGAACACGGCGCTTGAGGGCCTGGATGAGATGGCTGGCCAGTAAATCGCCGGAAGCTTCCCCGGCCACCATCGCGATCCGAATTTTCTCAGGCACGAACGGCCCCTATCGAACGATGCCCCTGCCGGGTTCGGCGAGGAAATCCGCCAGCAAGGCCACGGCAGGCTGATCGGCAGCTTCTTCGGCGATCCTGGCCCTCGCCTCGTCGAGTGTCGCGCCTGTCCGGTACACCTGCTTGTAAGCACGCTTGAGGGCCGCAATCGCTTCCGCACTGAAACCGCGTCGCTTCAACCCCTCGGAATTGATGCCGTAGGGCTTGGCGGTATTGCCGGCGGCCGTGATGTAAGGCGGCAGATCTTGCAGGAGGATACTGCCCATTGCCGTAATACTGTGGGCACCGATCCGCACGAACTGGTGCACCACGGTGAACCCGCCGAGAATGGCGAAATCCCCGACGTGCACATGACCGGCAAGCTGGGCATTGTTGGCAAAAATGGTGTTGTCGCCGACATGGCAATCATGGGCAATATGGACATAGGCCATGATCCAGTTGTCGGAGCCGACCCGTGTCACCCCGGCATCCTGCGCCGTGCCGCAATTGAACGTGCAGAACTCGCGGATCGTATTGCGATCGCCGATTTCCAGCCGTGTCGGCTCACCGGCGTATTTCTTGTCCTGAGGCATTTCGCCGATGGAGGAAAACTGGAAGATGCGGTTGCCTTGCCCGATGCGGGTATGTCCGTTGATGACGGCGTGCGGCCCGATCCAGCTATCGTCGCCGATCTCGACATGCTCCCCGATGATCGAATAGGCGCCTACGGAAACGTTTTTTCCGAGACGCGCGTTCGAATGGATAATGGCTGTCGGATGGATAAGCAGTTGGCTCATTCGATCGAACGCACCGTGCACATGAGTTCCGCCTCTGCGGCAACTTGCCCGTCGACCCTGGCCTGCGCGGCAAATTTCCAGATGCCGCGCTTGTTGGCCAATATGGAGACCTCGAAGATCAGCTGATCCCCCGGGCTGACCGGACGCTTGAAGCGGGCGCCGTCGATGCCGACGAAGTAGTACACCGATTTGTCATCGGGCTTGCCGCCCATCGTCTTGAAGGAAAGGATGGCCGCCGTCTGTGCCAGGGCTTCGATGACCAGCACGCCCGGCATCACCGGATGATGCGGATAATGGCCCGGGAAAAACGGCTCGTTGATGCTGACGTTCTTCAGGGCCACGATGCGCTCGCCCGGGATCACTTCAAGGACGCGATCAACCAGCAGCATCGGATAGCGATGCGGCAGGTAATCGAGAATTTCGTGGATGTCCATCTGGCTCAAGTCTTCTTCTCCAGTTGTGCAAGTCGCGTTTCCAGTTCGCGCATTTTCTTTGCCATTTCGTCCAGATGGCGCATCTGGGCAGCGTTCCTCAGCCACTCGCGATGCGTCTCGAACGGCATGGCGCCGGTATAGCTGCCTGCCTGGCTGATGGATTTTGTGACAAGCGTGGCGGCAGAAATATTGACGTCGTCGGCAACGGTCAGATGTCCCAGGACGATGGCGCCGCCGCCGATAGTGCAGCGCCGGCCGATGCGGGCACTGCCGGCGATACCGACACAACCAGCCATCGCCGTATGGGCGCCGACGCGTACGTTATGGCCGATCTGTATCTGATTGTCCAACTTGACGCCATCCTCGATCACCGTATCGTCGAGCGCGCCGCGATCGATGGCGGTATTGGCGCCGATTTCCACGTCGTCACCGATGATGACCCGGCCGATCTGCGGAATCTTGGTCCAACTGCCATCGGTCTCGCGGGCAATGCCGAAACCATCCGCGCCAATCACGGCGCCGGAATGAATGATCGCACGCGCACCGATCGTGCATCCGGGGTAAATCGTGACATTGCCATAAAGACAGGTTTGCGGCCCGAGCGACACGCCTTCGCCGATGACGCAGCCGGAACCGATGGCGCTGCCTTCTCCGATTTTCACGTCCTTTCCGATGAAGGTCCCTGCCCCGACGCTGACGCCAGGCGCTAGGCTTGTTTCGACGACGGCCGAAGGATGGATACCGGGAGACTCCTGCCGCGGCGGATTGAGCAACTGGGCTACCCGGGCGTAGTAGGCGTAGGGATTGTCGCTGACGATGCAGGGAAGCGGACAGTCCGGCGCATTCGCGGAGGAAAGCACGACTGCGCCGGCCCGGCTGGATTTCAGCCGCATACGATATTTTTGATTGGCCAGGAAAGCGAAATCGGCAGGCCCCGCGTTTTCCAGGGTTGCTACCTGGAGGATGCGCAACCTGCCGTCGCCGATCAGCTCACCACCGAAGCGCGAAACGATTTCATCGAGAGTAAAGCCGTCAGCGCGCTCGCCCATGCATGTGCTTTACTTGCCGTCAGCCATGGCCTTGATGACTCTGTCGGTAATGTCGACGCGGGGAGCCACGTAGGCCGCTTCCTGTAGGATGACATCGAACTTTTCAGCTTCGGCTATTGCCTTGATCGCCTTGTTGGCGCGCTCGAGAACGGAAGCCAGCTCTTCGTTGCGGCGCTGGTTAAGGTCCTCACGGAACTCACGCTGCTTGCGCTGGAATTCACGGTTCAGGTCGTTGAACTCGCGTTCCTTGTTGCGCTTCTCGGATTCGGACATGGTGACCGCGTTCTTCTCCAGGGCCTCCTGCAGGGTCTGCAGTTGCTTGGCAAGGCGCTGCATTTCCTGGTCGCGCTTCTCGAACTCTTTCTCGATCTTTTTCTGAGCCCGCACGGCAGGTGCCGCATCACGGAGGACTCTTTCGGTATTGACGACGCCGATCTTGGTATCTGCGGCAGCGGCGTGATACGCCGGCAAAGCCAAAAATCCGGCAATGACGAAGACAGTGAGCTTTTTCAATATATTCTCCTGCAAAAAAATCAGAACGACGTTCCCATCTGGAACTGGAAGCGCTCAATCTGGTCCCCCGACTTCTTGTTGAGGGGCTGCGCAATGCTGAACTTGAGCGGCCCGAAAGGGGAAGACCAAGCAACGGAAATGCCGATACTGTACCGCAAATCGGACAGCCGCATTTTCTGGCTGGTGGCCCACACATAGCCGGCGTCCGCAAACCCGCCGAATCTGAAGGATTTGTCGAGTCCAATACCGGGAATGGGCATGAGGAATTCGGCATTGGCTACCAGCCGCTTGTTCCCGCCCAAGGCATCCTTGTGATTCGGCGGATCGTCATGCGGACCGAGCGAACCGGACTTGAAGCCCCGCACCGAGCCAATGCCCCCGGCGTAGAAATGGCGGAAGAAAGGCAAGGGCTCTCCGCCGTAACCGTCACCAAAACCGTACTCGCCGTTCAGCATCAACGTGATGTCTTTCGTCAGGGGGAAGAACTTTTGATGCTGATAGTTGAGCTTGTAGAACTTCAGGTCGCCGCCGGGCAAGCCGACCTCGCCGTAAGCCCGTTGTACCGTACCCTTGGTCGTATAGATCAGGCTGTCCCGCTGGTCGTTCGCCCAGGTCGTATTCAGCAACAGCGTGGTGTTCGACGAGCCAAACTTGTTGACGAAAGCGATGTATCGCTGCGGGCTGTTGGCATAGGTTTTGACCTTGGTGGAATCGAACGAAAGCCCGACGCCGATGGAGTTGTCTTCTGCGATGGGGAAGCCATAACGCACACCGGCACCCATTGACGAGGTCTTGTAATTGGCAATCGCCGTCGAGCTCGGATCGGTATCCCGGCGGTAGAGGTCGAACCCCCTGCTGACGCCATCGACGGTGTGATACGGATCGGTGAAGGACAGGGAGTAGGTTTTGTTGATCTTGCCAGAATTGACGTTGACGGACAGGTGCTTGCCGCTGCCGAATATATTGTTCTGCGAAACGGAACCTGAGACAACGAATTTCTCGGCACTGGAAAAGCCGGCGCCGAGCATCACGTTGCCCGTCGGCTTCTCCTTCACATTCAAATTGACATCCACCTGGTCGGTGGTGCCGGGCACCGGCGGCGTCTCGACGTTGACTTCGTCGAAATAACCCAGCTTGTCCACCCGGGTCCGCGTCTTGTTGATTTTCTCGCCGTCATACCAGGCGCCTTCCATCTGGCGTGCTTCGCGGCGGATCACTTCGTCGCGGGTCCGGGTGTTGCCGGTGACGCTGATGCGGCGCACATACACCCTGCGGCCAGGGTCGATGAAAATCGTAAAGGCAACCTGCTTCTTGTCCTTGTCGATTTCCGGCGCTGCGTTGACGTTCGAGAAGGCAAAGCCTTCATTGCCCAGCTTCTCATTGATCTGTTTCGTGGTCTCCGTCAGCTTTTCCCTGGAAAATACCTCTCCGGGCTTGATCCGCACGAGTTTTCGAAGCTCATCTTCCGGCAAGGTCAGTTCCCCCGCCAGCTTGACCGCGGATACCGTGTATTTCTCGCCTTCCTTGACGTTGATCGTGATGAAGATGTTTTTCTTGTCCGGGCTGATGGAAACCTGCGTGGATTCGACATCGAACTCGATGTAGCCGCGGTCGTGGTAATACGATTTCAGCGTTTCCAGATCGGCCGACAGCTTCTGCTTGGAGTATTGGTCGTTCTTTGTATACCAGCTGATCCAGTTGGGCGTGCGCAAGGCAAAGATGCCTAGCAGGTCCTTTTCCTTGAAAACCTGCGCGCCGACTATGTTGATCTGCTGGATCTTGGCCACCTCGCCTTCATCCACCGCGAAATTGATGCCGACGCGGTTGCGCTCCAGAGGAGTCACGGTGGTGGTGATGTTGACTGCATAGAGGCCGCGGCTCAGGTATTGCCGCTTCAATTCCTGTTCGGCTCTTTCCAGCATCGAGCGGTCGAAAATGCGCGACTCGGCCAGCCCGATCTCTTTCAAGCCTTTTTTCAGGGCGTCTTTGTCAAATTCCTTGATGCCGACAAAATCGACCTGGGCAATTGCCGGGCGTTCTTCGAGAACGATCACGATCACATCGTTTTCGACCTCGATGCGGACGTCCTTGAAGAACCCCGTGGCGAAAAGCGCCTTGATGGCCTGGGCGGCCTTCTCGTCGGTCATGGTCTCGCCGACTTTTACCGGCAGGTAGCTGAACACCGTTCCGGCTTCGGTGCGCTGAATGCCCTCGACACGAATGTCCTTCACCACGAATGGCTGGAAGGCTAGGGCCGACGCGGAAAACAATGCCGCAAGCAAGCCAGGTAGTATTTTCTTTTTCATTATTCAGCCGGAAACAAGGCGGTTGATATCGTTATAGAAGGCGAAAGCCATGAGCATGGCCAGCAGCGCCAGGCCAATCTGCTGACCAATTTCCATCACGCGTTCGGTTGGGATCGCCC
>JADFDL010000249.1 GCA_018262875.1 Rhodocyclaceae bacterium
GGTTGCCGAACATGACGCCGATCTTCATGCGGATCTGGTTGATGAAAATCACCAGGGTGTTGGTGCGCTTGATGTTGGCGGTGAGCTTGCGCAGCGCCTGGCTCATCAGGCGCGCCTGCAGGCCGGGCAGCTGGTCGCCCATTTCGCCCTCGATCTCGGCCTTCGGCGTCAGCGCGGCGACCGAGTCGATCACCACCACGTCGATGCCGCCCGAGCGTACCAGCATGTCGGCGATCTCCAGGGCCTGTTCGCCGGTGTCCGGCTGGGAAATCAGCAGGTCGCCGACCCTCACGCCGAGCTTCTGCGCATACTGCGGGTCGAGCGCATGCTCGGCGTCGATGAAGGCCGCCGTGCCGCCGATCTTCTGCATTTCCGCGATGACCTGCAGGGTCAGGGTCGTCTTGCCGGAGGATTCCGGGCCATAGATTTCGACCACCCGGCCGCGCGGCAGGCCGCCGATGCCCAGGGCGATGTCCAGCCCGAGCGAGCCGGTCGAGACGGATTCGATGTCCTTGGCTACCTCGTTGTCGCCCAGGCGCATGATCGAGCCCTTGCCGAACTGTTTCTCGATCTGGGCTAGGGCCGCCGAGAGTGCCTTGCTTTTGTTGTCTTCCATAGTGATTCCCCAGTGGATTGCGGTTGAATTATGGCACAGTCTTTGCCGGGCCGACTTGAACGCAATCTAACAAATAAAACAACATTAAATCAATTTGTTGTATGTATGTTAGCGCTTGCTCAGTCGAGCGCCCGGAGCAGTCCTTGCAGGGCGTAGACCACCGATTGCCTGCGTACCGCTTTGCGGTCGCCGGAGAAGTGCAGCGTCTCGGCGGTCGGCTCCCCGCCTTGCAGGACCCAGGCAAAGCATACGGTGCCCACTGGCTTACCCGGTGAGCCACCCGCGGGGCCGGCAACGCCCGAAATCGCCAGTGCGGCCTGGGCATGGCTGCGCCTGAGGGCGCCCGCCGCCATCTCCCGCACCACGGCTTCGCTGACCGCCCCGTCCTGCCGCAGGGTGTCGGCCTTGACCCCGAGCATCTCCTGCTTGGCGGCGTTGGAATAGGTGACGAAGCCGCGCTCGAACCATTGCGAGCTGCCGGCCGTGGCCGTCACTACCTCGGACACCCAGCCACCCGTGCAGGATTCCGCGCAAGCGAGCATTGACTTGCGTGCGAGCAAGGCTTCGCCGACGCGAACCGAAAGACCTTCCAGTTCCTTATCCATCAGAACAGCACCTTGAAGAGGGCGAGCACCAATAAGGTGTACCCGGCCGCCACCACGTCGTCGAGCATGACGCCGAAGCCATGCTTCATGTGGCCGTCGATCCAGCGCGCCGGCTGCGGCTTGGTGATGTCGAAGAAGCGGAACCAGATGAAGGCGGCCAGCTGCCAGAGAAATCCCTCCGGCGTCATCAGCAGCACCAGCCAGAAGGGCACGATCTCGTCCCAGACGATGGCACCGTGGTCGGCCGCGCCCAGGGCACGGCCGCTGCGGCTGGCGGCGAAGACGCCGATGACGAAGGCGGCGACGAGGAAAGCCAGGAAGCCGGCATCGGAAAAATACGGCTTGATCAGCGGAAACAGCAGCCAGGCGGCCAGCGTGCCGGCCGTGCCCGGCGCCACCGGCGACAGGCCGCTGCCGAAGCCGAGGGCGATGAAGTGCGCCGGGTGGGCGAAGAGGAATTTTAGGTCGGGTTTCATGCGAAGTGATCGAAGCCGCGGCGGCCGACGGGCATCGGCTTGCCTTCGGCGTCGCGCAGGATCAGTTCGCCGGCCGGCCCTGTTCGCAGGCGGCCGATGCGGGTGAGCGGCAGGCCGAGCTTCGCTGAAAGCGTCTCGATGTCCTGGCGCCGGGCGGGTGGCGCGCTGAAGGCCAGTTCGTAGTCGTCGCCGCCGCCGAGCAGGCAGCCCTGCGCCAAGCCAGCGTCGGCGCAGGCATCGAAGGCGGCGCGCGGCAGGCGGGCGAATTCGATATCGGCCGCCAGGGCCGAGCGTTCCAGGATGTGGCCGATGTCGGCCAGCAGGCCGTCGGAGACGTCGATGGCGGCGCTGGCCAGGCCGTGCAGGGCGAGACCGAGCGCTACGCGCGGTTGCGGGCGTTCCAGCGCGGCGAGGCAGGGCGGAATTGCCGTGTCGTGGAGACTGACTTTTCCCTGGCGGTGGCGCAGGCCCAGCGCCGCCAGCCCGGTCGCGCCGGATACCCAGAGATCGTCGCCTGCGCGTGCACCGGCGCGCGTGAGCGCCCGTCCCTGCGGCACCTCGCCGAACACGGTCGGCGCGATGTTGAGCGGCCCGCGCGTGGTGTCGCCGCCGATCACGTCTACGTCGAATGCCTCGGCGGCGGCGAAGAAGCCGCGCGCGAAGGCGGCGATCCAGGTTTCATCGGCTTCCGGCAGGCATGCCGCCACCACCGCCCAGCGCGGCTGCGCGCCCATGGCGGCGAGGTCCGAGAGATTTACGGCGAGGGCTTTCCAGCCTAGCGCCTCGGGTTCCGCATTGGGCAGGAAATGCGTGCCGGCCACCAGCATGTCGGTGGTCACCACCAGGTCCATGCCGGGCGTCGGGCGGATGACGGCGCCGTCGTCGCCCACACCCAGCACGGTGTGCCGAACGGGGCGGGTGAAGTAGTGGGCGATCAGTTCAAACTCGGAAGGCACTGCCGGCTTCCGAAACGAGGCTACTTTTTCTCGGCGGCGGCCGGCGCCGTGTTCGCCGGGGTATTGGACGGCGGCGCAGCCTGGTTTTCCGTCTTGCCGAAATTGGTCATGACTTCGCCGCGCAGTATCACGGCGTAGGTCAGAAAGACCAGGCCGCCGATGAACAGGGCCAATACCAGATAAACCCACCAGTCGGCGGCGTAATGCTTCGGATGCTTGTCCTCCGCCGTCTGGGCGTGGGGACGCGCAGTGGATTTCTCGCTCATGACATCTCCTCCGGTTTCCTGCGATGAATGGGGCGCGCGGCTTCTTCCGGCCGCATCAGGGCGGCGAGCTTGTCCAGCACGCCGTTTACATATTTGTGGCCGTCCGTGCCGCCGTAGCTCTTGGCCAGCTCGATGGCTTCGTTGATGACCACCTTGTAGGGCGCCTCGAGATGCCGCTTCAGCTCGAAGGTGGCGAGCAGCAGGATGGCGCGCTCGACCGGCGAGAGTTCGATGTAGGGGCGGTCGAGTTGCGGCTCGATGTGCGCCTGCAGTTCCGTCGCTTCGGCAATGGCGCCGTGCAGCAGCAGGTCGAAGAGCGGCCTGTCCAGCTTCTCGAAGCCGCTCACGCCGGCCAGGTGCGCTTCGATGGCCGGCACGTCGTTGCCGGAAAGCTGCCACTGATAGAGGCCCTGCAGCGCGAATTCGCGGGC
>JADFDL010000250.1 GCA_018262875.1 Rhodocyclaceae bacterium
CGACCGGCATCGAGATCATCGACGGCATCGGCGCCACCGAGATGATCCACATCTTCATCTCCTCGCCGCCGCAGGCGGTGCGCCGCGGCGCCATCGGCCAGGTGGTGCCGGGGTACCGGGCGCGCATCGTCGGCGAGGACGGCCAGCCGCTGCCGCCGGGTGCGGTCGGCCGCCTGGCGGTGAAGGGGCCGACCGGCTGCCGCTATCTCGCCGACGTGCGCCAAAGTCAGTACGTGCAGGACGGCTGGAACCTCACCGGCGACGCCTTCTCGATGGACGCCGACGGCTACTTCTATTACCAGGCGCGCACCGACGACATGATCATCTCGGCCGGCTACAACATCGCCGGGCCCGAGGTCGAGAGCGCGCTGCTGCAGCACCCGGCGGTGGCCGAGTGCGGCGTGGTCGGCGTGCCCGACGAAGAGCGCGGCCAGATCGTCAAGGCCGTCGTCGTCCTGCGCGAGGGATATGCGCCGTCCGCCGCGCTGGCGCGCGAGCTGCAGGACTTCGTCAAGCAAAGCATCGCCCCCTACAAATACCCGCGCGCCGTCGAATTCGTCGAGGCGCTGCCCAGAACGGAGACCGGCAAGCTGCAACGCTTCCGCCTGAGACAATCCACATGAGCCAGAACTGCCGCATCCTCGGCGACACTTTCCACAGCGACATGCTGGTGCGCTTCTCGCACTGCGACCCGGCCGGCATCGTCTTCTACCCGCAGTACTTCATCATGTTCAACGGCCTGGTGGAGGACTGGTTCAACCAGGGGCTGGGCGTCAATTACGCCCGCACCATCACCGAGCACCGCCTCGGCTTTCCCATCGTCAAGCTCGAATGCGACTTCATCGCCCCCTCGAAGATCGGCGAGATCATCACGCTGGCGCTGAAACTGGAGCGGCTAGGCAAAAGCTCGATGGAAATCACCGTTGTCTGCAGCTACAAGCAGGAAGAACGGCTGCGCGCCCGCTTCGTGCTGGTGACCATGAATCTCGACACCCAGCGTGCCCAGCCTATCCCCGACGACCTGCGCGCACTGATGCAGGCCTTCCAGGAAGAACAACTCGATATCAACAACCACAACAGAGGTAACTCATGATGCAGATGCTCAACCCGGGCGGCTGGAGCCGTCCGAAAGGCTATTCCAACGGCGTCGCCGCGAACGGACGCATGGTATTCGTCGCCGGCCAGGTCGGCTGGGACGGCAACGAAGTCTTCCAGACCGACGACCTGGTCGGCCAGGTGCGCCAGTCCCTCACCAACATCGTCACCATCCTCGCCGAAGCGAGCGCCAAGCCCGAGCACATCGTGCGCATGAACTGGTATCTCGCCGACAAGGATGAATACAACGCGCGCCTTGGCGAGATCGGCGCCGTCTATCGCGAGCTGATCGGCCGCCACTTCCCCGCCATGACCGCCCTCCAGGTCGCCGGCTTCGTCGAGCTCGGCGCCAAGATCGAAATCGAGGTCACGGCGATGATTCCCGCCTGATCCCGGAGGCCTGGCCGCTGCGCATGGCGGGCGGGCCTGCCGGCAGGGTGCCAGTGCCCGCTCCTGGGTCTGGGGTATAATGCCTTCGGTTTGCCGTTACGCCGGTTAGCGCTCGCAAACCTGTCAGGTCAATCCCGACTTCACTTTCCCAGATTATTCGTTGCCTGAACCGGTACGCTGAGCGATCAGCGCAGGCCGATTCAGGAGATCCAATGACGTTCGAAGAACTCGGGCTGCTGCCCGAACTGCTCAAGGCGGTGACCGAAGCCGGCTACACCGAGCCCACCCCCATCCAGGCCCAGGCCATCCCCGTCGTGCTTGCCGGGAAAGACGTCATGGGCGGCGCCCAGACCGGCACCGGCAAGACCGCCGGCTTCGTCCTGCCGCTGCTGCAGCGCCTCGCCCGCCACGCCAGCACCAGCCCGTCGCCCGCCCGCCATCCGGTGCGCGCGCTGATCCTCACGCCGACGCGCGAGCTCGCCATGCAGGTGCACGAGAGCGTGCAGACCTACGGCAAGCACATCCCGCTGCGCGACCTCGTCGTCTACGGCGGCGTGGACATCAAGCCGCAGACCGAGGCGCTGAGGAAAGGCGTCGAGATCGTCGTCGCCACGCCGGGCCGCCTGCTCGACCACGTGCAGCAGAAGAGCGTGAACTTCAACAGCGTCGAGGTGCTGGTGCTGGACGAGGCCGACCGCATGCTCGACATGGGCTTCATCCCCGACATCAAGCGCATCCTCGCCATGCTGCCGAAGGAGCGGCAGAGCCTGCTCTTCTCCGCCACCTTCTCCGAGGAGATCAAGAAGCTCGCCGACACCATGCTGAAGGCGCCGGTGCTGATCGAGGTGGCGCGCCGCAACGCCGTCACCGAGACGGTGACGCACCGCATGCACCCGGTCGACGCCGACAACAAGCGGCAACTGCTCGCGCATATACTGAAGACCAGCAGCCTGCAGCAGGTGCTGGTCTTCGTCGGCACCAAGTTCGGCGCCAGCCGCCTCGCCCATTATCTGGAGAAACAGGGCATCGAGGCCACGGCGATCCACGGCGACAAGAGCCAGCAGCAGCGCACCGAGGCGCTGGAAGACTTCAAGAGCGGCAAGGCGCGCGTGCTGGTGGCCACCGACGTCGCCGCGCGCGGCCTCGACATCGACGACCTGCCGCACGTCATCAACTACGAGCTGCCGCACGTGCCGGAAGACTACGTGCACCGCATCGGCCGCACCGGCCGCGCCGGCAAGGAAGGCGACGCCACCTCGCTGGTCTGCGCCGAGGAGCGCGGCAAGCTGGCCGAGATCGAGAAACTCATCAAGCGGCCGATCGAACAGGTCGTCGTGCCCGGCTTCGAACCGGGGTCGTCGTTCTCCGGGCCGGTCGAAAAAGCCCGCCGCGGCCGCGGTGGCGCGGACCGCCCCGAGAAAAGCGCAGGCAGCCGGGAAAAACCCGCCGCGCCGCGCCGTGAGCCCCGCGACGACCACAAGCGCGAGCCGCGCGAACCCCGCCGGATCGAGCCGGCCAAACCGAAGCTGCCCAAGCTCGACTTCGACCCGAGCAAGCCCTACGAATCAAGAGTCAGTTCCCAGGACACGGCGCTGCCCGAGCCGAAGCGCAGCCACCACCGGCCGAAGCGCCCGGTGCCGGCGCTGCTCGGCGGCCTGCCCAAGCCCGAGCCTGAAACCGAGAAGTAACCCCAATTCCCTCTCCCGCCAGCGGGAGAGGGAGGAAGCCGGAGGCAGCATGGCGCAATGGATCGAAGGTCGCGTAGTTGAACGCATCGACTGGACCGGCCGCCTGCACTCCCTGCGCATCGAGGCGAACATCGATCCCTTCCGCGCCGGCCAGTTCACCAAGCTCGGCCTGCAGAT
>JADFDL010000251.1 GCA_018262875.1 Rhodocyclaceae bacterium
CCGGGGCCGTGGTAGGTGATCTGCCCGCCGCGGTCGATCTTGACGATGGGGATGCCGGCATCGCACAGCAGGTGCTCGGGCTTGCCGCCCTGGCCCTGGGTGAACACCGGCGGATGTTCGGTGAGCCACAGCTCGTCGGGCGTGTCCGCCGTGCGATCCGCCGTGAAGCGCTGCATTTCCCGCCAGGTGGCGGAAAAGTCAGTCTCCCCGAGACGGCGCTGAACGATTCCGCTCACAGCACGACCTTGACCAGCGGATGCGCCGACAGTTCGCGGTAGAGCGCGTCGAGCTGCTCGCGCGAGACGGCGCGGAAGGTGCAGGTCAGGCTGAGGTAGTTACCCTTGGTGCTCGGTCGCATCTCCATGGCGGCGGCGTCGAAGTCGGGCGCGTGGCGCAGCACCACCTCCAGCACGGTCTGGGCGAAGCCGTCCTGCCGCTGCCCCATGACCTTGATGGGAAAGTCGCAGGGAAACTTCAGGAGGGATTCTTCACTCACCCGCGCGCATCACCGTCTGCTTGAATTCCTGGTACCAGGCGTACATCTTGCGGAAAACCGGGCCGGGCTGGCCCGTGCCGATGGGCTGGCCATCCAGCGATGTGATCGGCAGTACCTCCCTGGTCGAGGAGGTCATCCACAATTCGTCGGCGGCACGCGCCTCGCCCTCGAGCACATCGCGCACCGCGCAGGGCAGGCCATGCTTCTCCGCCAGTTCCAGCACCACGTCGTAGGTGATGCCGGGCAGCATGAGGTGGGTTTTCGGCGGCGCCAGCAGCACGCCGTTCTTCACGGCGAAAATGTTGGAGGCGGCGCCCTCGGTCAGACAGCCGTCGCGGAAGAGGATCGTCTCGACGCAGCCGGCAGCGATCGCCAGTTGCCGCAACAGGCAGTTGGCCAGCAGCGAAGTCGTCTTCAGGTCGCAGCGGAGCCAGCGCACGTCCGGCGCCGACACGGCCGCGATGCCCGTCTCGCGCTGGGCCGGCGGCGGGGTGACCAGCGGCTCGGACATGATGTACACCGTCGGCGTCACCCGGGCCGGGAAGGCGTGATTGCGCTTCGTGTCCGCGCCGCGCGTGATCTGCAGGTAGACCGACTGATCCTCTCCTTCGTTGCGCGCGACGATCCCGCCGATCAGCCGCGTCCATTCTGTTTCGCTGTATGGATTGGCCAGGCGGATGCCGTCGAGAGTGCCCTGCAGCCGGCGCAGATGCTCGGCGAGCCGGAAGGGCCGACGCGAATACACCGGAATCACCTCATAGGCTCCGTCGCCGAACAGGAAGCCGCGATCCATTGCCGAAACTTTCGCCTCGGCGATCGGCAGGAATTGGCCGTTGAGGTAGACGGTGGTCATCGCGCCTCCGCCGGGCCGCGCCTTGAGGGGCGGGCGAAGCCGCCCCGAAGAAATACTCCTGGGGTGCCCCAAGGAGGCGCAGCCAACAACATGGAGCAATCCATCGGATTGCGAACCTTTGTCACCCCCGCCCGTGGGGCGGGGGATGGGGGGTGAGTTGTCATTCGAACCAGAGACGCATCGTGTCCCACGCCCTGCCGATCATGCCGGCCACCGGCACGGTCTCCAGCGCGACGACGGGATATTCGCCGTAGGGCTTGTCGTCGAGCGTGAGTTGGAGCGTGGCGACGCGCTGCCCTTTCTGCACAGGGGCGACGAGCGGCTGCCGGCTGGTCAGGCTGGCCTTGACCTTTTCTGCCACGCCTTTGGGCAGGGACAGGGTGAAATCCTCGAGGAACCCTGCCTTGACGGTATTCTGCGCCCCCTTCCACACTCTGAGCCGCGACACTTCCTGGTCCGCGGCATACAGCTTCACCGCGTCGAAAAACTGAAAACCGAAGTTGAGCAGCTTTTGCGATTCCTGCATGCGCATGCCGTCCGAGGCCGCGCCCATCACCACCGACAGCAGGCGGCGCGGCCCGCGCTTGGCCGAGGCGATCAGGCAGTAGCCGGCGCTCTCGGTGTGGCCGGTCTTGACGCCATCGACGGCCGGGTCGGACCAGAGCAGGCGGTTGCGGTTGGCCTGGCTGATGCGGTTGTAGGTGTATTCGCGCAGCGAGTAGAGCGGGTAGTGCTCCGGATAGTCGCGGATCAGCGCCGCCGCCAGCGCGCCGAGATCGCGCGCCGTCGAATAGTGCTGCGGATCGGGCAGGCCGGTGGAATTGGCGAAGCGCGTGGCCTTCAGGCCCAGGCGCTGCGCCTCGCGGTTCATCGACTCGGCGAAGGCCTCCTCCGAACCGGCCACCGCCTCGGCCAGCGCGATGCAGGCATCGTTGCCCGACTGCACGATCATGCCGCGCAACAGCTCGTCGACCGTCACGGGCCGCTTCGGCTCGATGAACATGCGCGAGCCCTGCGTCTTCCAGGCGCGCTCGGACACCGGCACCACCTGATCCGACCTGAGGCGGCCTTCCTTCAGGGCCGCCAGCACCACGTAGGCCGTCATCAGCTTGGTCAGCGAGGCCGGCTCGACGCGCTCGTCGGGATTGTAGGAAGCCAGCGCCTGTCCGGTCGAATAATCGAGCAGCAGCCAGGATTTCGCCGCCACCGTGGGGGCCTGCGGCAGGATCTGCGCGTGAGTCAGCCCGGCAAGGCAAAGCGAAAGAAGAAAGGCAGGAAATCTCATCGGGGGGAAGGGCGTGCGGAAAGCGAAGAATTATACCGTCACCGCTGAATGACGAAGGGTCTGAAGGCCAGCGCCTCGCGGATGCGTTCGGCGACGCGGCCGGCTTCCTGCGCGTCGCGATAGGGGCCGAGGTGCAAGCGGTACATGCCATCCTTTGCATTGACGTGAATCGTTTCGGTCAGCCAATCGAGTTGTCTCAGGATGCGCGCGCGGAAACTCTCTGCGTTGTCGAGGCTGCCGAAGGCGCCGAGTTGCAGGAAGGTGCCACGCAATTCCTGCACGGACGGCAGGGGGGGCTGCTCGGCGGGCGCGGCGGCGACAATCTCGGCGATGGGGTCGGGCGAAATCCCCCCTGACCCCCCCTTTTCAAAAGGGGGAATTGCCGCCGCAGTGCCAACCTCCCCCTTTGCAAAAGGGGGGCTGGGGGGGGGGTCTTCGCCCGGCAACACACTCTCCACCTCGACCTGCGCGCTGCCGCTGCCGATGTAGCCGAGCTTCCAGGCGGCGGCGTAGGAGAGGTCGATCACGCGGTCGTGCAGGAAGGGGCCGCGGTCGTTCACCCGAACAACCACCGACTTGCCATTGGCGAGATTCGTCACCCGCACGTAACTGGGAATGGGCAGGGTCGGATGCGCCGCCGTCATGGCGAACATGTCGTAGACCTCGCCGATGGAAGTCTTCTGGCCATGAAACTTGCGCCCGTACCAGCTGCC
>JADFDL010000252.1 GCA_018262875.1 Rhodocyclaceae bacterium
CCTCCGACAGCATCCTGCTGCACATCACCGGCGGCGGACGCGAAATCCAGTACACCGAAGGCAAGGTTTGCCGTGCCAAGCCGACACTGCGCGTCAAGCCGGGCGACATCGACGCCGTCCTGGCCTCCATCGGCAAGCCGGAGCCGGTCTCAGCCGAGCGCATCGCGCGCACCCTGCGCCGCTACGACACTTCGTCCCGAACCTGATGCGCTACCCTACTAAAAAATGACACCGACCGACCGCCTTTACGACACCCTGAAATCGGCAGGCCTCGATTTCTACGTCTCCGTCCCATGCAAGCTACTGGGAGATCTGATCGACCGCCTCGCCGAGGACAAGTCCATCGTCTACACTCCGGTTTCGCGGGAAGAAGAGGGCTTGGGGCTGGCCTGCGGCGCTCATCTTGCCGGCCGGCGGCCGGCGATTGTCATGCAGAACTCGGGCTTCGGCAACAGCGTCAATGCCGTGCTCTCCCTTCTCAATTACTACAAGGTGCCGGTGGTGTTCGTGGTCAGCCATCGCGGCAGCCCAGGGGAACCCATTGAAGCACAGCGAATGATGGGCGGCGCCATCGCCGACCTGTTGCGCGTGACGGAGGTGGCCTGCGTCGAGGTTCCCGGGCAGTCGGAGTTGGAACATGTACTGCCGGCCATCGCGCTGGCGCGGCGCGAGGGGCGCTCCATTGCGCTCCTGTTGCCGTTCAGCTACTGGGCAGCGCAATGAGGGGGCTGAGATGAGACGTTACGAAGCAATCCGGGAAGTCATGAAGGTGGTCACCGACCAGCCGCTGGTGTGCAACATCGGCCATCCGAGCCAGGAGCTGTTCCAGCTGGCCGATCGGCCGCAGAACTTCTACATGCTCGGCTCGATGGGGCTGGCCTCCAGCATCGCGCACGGCCTAGCCCTGTCCCAGCCGCGCAAGGTGGTCGTCATCGACGGCGATGCCGCGGTGACCATGAACCTGGGTGGCTTCGCCACCATCGGCCACACCCGCCCCCGCAATCTGGTGCAGATCGTCATCGACAACTCTGCCAACGGCTCGACCGGCTTCCAGCCCTCCTTCACGGCTGATCGCCTGCGCATCAATGCTGTCGGGCGGGCGGCCGGCATCGACCACGTCGAGGTCGTTACGGACGTAGCCGCCATTGCGCCGACCGTCTCGGCCGCCCTGGCCAGCGAGGAAGGCCCCCACCTCATCGTCATCCGCACGGAAACCGGCATGCCCGAGGGCGTGAAGGTCATTCCGCTCGGCCCCATCGAAATCAAGGAGCGATTCATGCGGAGCATCGGCCAATGAAATTCTGGGCGCTTGGGCAGTGGCAGGGCGGTGAACGCGTCATCGAAGTGCGCAATCCCTTCAACGGTGCGCTGATCGACACGGTGCCCAAGGCCTCCGCCGATCTGGTGCAGCAGGCCATCGCCTACGCCCACGGCTACGATTTCAGCCTCACCGCCTGGGAGCGCTTCGAGATCCTGCGCAAAGTCTACGACGGCATCCAGCGGCGCGCCGACGAACTGGCGCGGACCATCAGCCTGGAATCGGGCAAGACCCTGCGCGACGCGCACATAGAGATCAAGCGCTCGCTGCAGACTTTCCTTTTCTCCGCCGAGGAGGCGAAGCGCATCACCGGCGAGACGGTCGCCGTCGACGCCTCCGCCGGCTTGCCCTCCAGCCTCGGCATCGTGGTGCGTGAACCCCTCGGCGTGGTCGTCGCGATTGGGCCCTTTAACTACCCCCTCAACCTGCTGGCGCACAAGGTCGGCCCGGCCATTGCCGCCAACAATGCGGTCGTCGTCAAACCAGCCAGCAGCACGCCGCTGACCGCGATGATGATGGCCGAGCTGTTCATTGAGGCCGGCATTCCTCCGCGCATGCTGCAGGTGATCACCGGTGATGCCCGCGAGATTTCCGACGCCCTCATCACCGATCCGCGCGTGCGCAAGATCACCTTTACAGGCAGCATTCAGGTCGGCAAGGCCATCTGCGCCAAGGCCGGCCTGCAGTCCGTCTGCATGGAACTGGGCGGCAATGACCCGCTCATCGTCCTCAACGACGCGGATCTCGACAAATGCATTCCCGTCGCGGTGGATGGCGCCTTCGGCAACAACGGCGAGCGCTGCACCTCGATCAAGCGCATCATTATCGAGGCAGGCATCGCCGACCGTTTTCTTGAGCGCTTCGCGGCAGAAACGGCGAAGCTCAAGGTCGGCGACCAACTCGACCCGGCCACAGATATCGGCCCCCTTATCGATGAAGCAACCGCCGCCGAAATCGAGGACAAAGTCAGCCGCTCCGTTACGGCGGGCGCCAGGCTTGTGCTCGGCAACCGCCGCGAGGGTACGCTCTACTGGCCAACCATTCTCGACAACGTCACGCCCGACATGCCGGTCGTCGCCGACGAGACCTTCGGCCCGGTCGCGCCGCTGATCCGCGTTGCCGATTTCGAGGAAGCCATCCGCGTCGCCAACGACACGCCCTTCGGCCTGCAGGCCGGCATCTTCACCAACGACCTGGCCAAGGCCATGGCGGCCGCGCGGCGCCTCAAGGCGGGAGCCGTCAAGATCAACAAGGGGCCGGGGTTTCGCGCCGAGCACCTGCCCTTCGGCGGCGTCAAGGATTCCGGCATCGGGCGCGAGGGCGTGAAGTACGCTGTCGAGTCGATGACCACCCTCAAGACCATCGTCATCTAGGCTGTCATGGCCGGACTTCTGCGCGAACTGTCAGGCATCCTGTCTCCCGGCGAGCGCAAGAAAGTCACCACTATCGGCGCACTGGTCTTGGTCGGGGCGCTGGCTGAGACAGTCGGTGTCGGTGCCGTCTTCCCTCTCATGGCGCTGCTAATGGAGCCGGGGCTTGCGAGCAGCGATGCGCGACTTTCAGTCCTATTCAGGCTAAGCGGCGCCCGCAATGTCGAACATTTCGTGCTCGTAGGCGCCTTTGCGCTGTTGGCTTTCTACATCATAAAAAATATTTTTCTGGCCTGGCTCTACCGACTTCAGGCGGGCTTTTCCACCAGCACGGAAGCGCGCATCGGCGCCAACCTGCTTTCTTCCTTTCTGGCCCTGCCTTTCTCTGAGCGCCTGTCGGAGAACTCGGCCGAGCGCTTGCGCATCATCACCGTTGAAACCGGCCGCGCCACGACCGGTTTCCTCGCATCACTGATGCTGATCGCCACTGAAGGCTGCGTCATCCTCTGCCTGGTCGCGCTACTGCTCGCAGTCAATCCCGTTGCCACCGGCGTCGCCATCCTTATCGTGTCTGCGACAGGCCTGATTTTCGAGTCGGCCATGCGCCGGCGCATGGCAGGCCACCGCGAGGAGCGCATTCGTTCA
>JADFDL010000253.1 GCA_018262875.1 Rhodocyclaceae bacterium
AGACCTACCTCGAGCAGAACGGCGCCAAGAAGATCAAGTAAGCTTTTCTTCCGCTAGACCGTTAAGCGGGGAGCGTGGCAACATGCTCCCCGTTTTCTTCACACGATTCAGGAGATATCAATGAAACGCATTCCCCTTCTCGCCGTACTGGCCGGACTGACTTTCGGCGCCGGCAACGTCATGGCCGCCGCCGACGGCGCCAAGCTCTACCAGGAAAAGACCTGCGTCGCCTGTCACGGCAAGGACGCCAAGAAGCCGCTCACCCCGGAGTATCCGAAGCTGGCCGGCCAGAACGCCAAGTACGCCGAGAAGCAGATGCTGGACATCAAGAGCGGCGCACGGGCCAACGGCCAGAGCGCCGCGATGAAGGGCGTCATGCACCTGGTCAGCGACGAGGAGATCAAGGCCCTCGCCGACTACCTTTCCAAGCTGAAGTAAGCGGCCCTGCACTGCCGGCGGCCGCCCCGGGCGGTCGTCCTTTTCATCATTGACGCAAGTCAATGTCCCCTTTGCCCATTCAGGGATAATTAAGGCATTCCTAATATTCCATTGCGGGAGTTTGAAATGAAGAAAATTGCATTGACTCTGACGTTGGCCCTGTCCTCGACCCTGGCGCTGGCCGCCCCGCCGGCGCCGAAAGCCGCCGGCATCGAGTCCAAGGATTACCAGTGGGCGAAAATGGAAGGCGAACTGAAGGAAGCGCTGGGCAAGAAGGGCGACGTCAAGCGCGGCAGGGATACCTACGAAATCTGCGGCGCCTGCCATCTGCCGACCGGCGCCGGCCGTCCCGACGGCACCTTCCCGCAGCTCGCCGGCCAGCACACCACGGTGCTGATCAAGCAGATGGCCGACATCCGCATGGGCCTGCGCGACAACCCGACGATGTATCCCTTCGCCAAGGAAATGACCGATCCGCAGGATCTCGCCGACACCTCGGCCTACATCCAGAGCCTGTGCATCCCGATCGACCACGGCAAGTACGAAGGCGCCGATACCGCCAAGCAGATCGCCGCCGGCAAGGACCTCTACGAGAAGCAGTGCAAGGAATGCCACGGCGCCAACGGCGAAGGCAACAAGGAGAAGTTCTATCCCGTCATCGCTGGCCAGCACTACAAGTACCTGCTGCGCCAGATGACCGAAATTCGCGACGGCCACCGCCGCAACGCCAACCCGGACATGGTGAAGGTCATCAAGCCCTACACCAACGACCAGTTGGTGGCCATCTCCGCCTTCCAGGCCAGCCTCAGCATGCCCGGCTCGATGTGCAAGCCGAAGGCCGGCGCCGCCAAGAAGAAGTAAGCCGCCATTCCCTGCCGCCCGCTCGACCGGGCGGCAGGCTCATATAGCCGCGCCCCCCCCGAAGCATGAGTGAAGCGGGCGTCAAGCGGCACGACCTGACAGAGAAGCGAATATGCCAGCCCAGAAGAATCCGAACCTCATCGTCGCCGCGCTGACGGGCATCGCCCTCGTTGCGATGATCGCCGCCTACTTCTCGCCGATCTGGTGGGTCTCGCTCACCGCGCCGAACTACCCGAAGGACGCCTTCCCCGACGGCATCCGCATCCATTTCCACTTCGACGGCGTCTACAACGGCTGCAAGGCGGCCGGCGCCGGCACGCGCATGGCCGAGGAGATCATCCAGAAGGATCTCTCGCACGAGGACGAGCGCTACAACCCGATCACCGGCAAGAGCAAGGATCTCAACAAGGGCGCGCAGGGCCTCGACTGCGTGCACGAGATGAACACCATCAACCACTACGTCGGCATGTACCCCATCGCCACCGGCTCGCCGGTCGAACTGCGCCTGTCGAAATTCATTTTCGGCTTCTTCGCCGTGATGCTGCTCGGCTTCATGGCGACGCAGCGCAGGCAGCGGCTGCTGATCCTGGGCGCGGGGTTCGCCGCGGTGGCCGCGTGGATGGTGGTCGACCAGATCGTCCTGGGCCGCCTGGACACGTTCGCCGCCTATTACTACAAGGAGGCGGCGGCCTTCTTCAACCAGCCGGAAGTGCTGGCGAACTGGGTGGCGAACCTGAAATTCGCCACCTACGCGGTCATCGCCGGGCTGGCTGCGGCCATGGTCGTCGTCCTGCTCGGCGTGTGGAAGGTTCGCGGCTTCTCGTTGCTGCTGGCGCTGGTGCCGGCGCTGCTGCCGATCTATTTCGTCATCGATTACGCCGGCTGGCTGTGGTTCTTCGGCCACAACCTGCACCCCTGGGGCGCCTTCACGGTGAAGCCCTTCATGCCCACCGTCTTCGGTGAGGGCAAGGTGGCGCAGTTCTCCACCTATTCCTACCCCTATTGGGGCTACGCCCTGCTGCTGGTGGTGTTCGCCGCGCTGATGCTGGCGCTGCTCATGCGCCGCAAGCTGATGCGCGAAGGCGCAGCGGAGTAATCGACATGAAGCGCGTCCTTGCGCTGCTCACGCTGCTCGTCGCAGCGGCGGCGTCAGGCGATGGCGAGGAAACCCCGCGCAAGATCGACAGCGCCGCCCACGGCGGCGTGCGCGCCGACGTCGACCGTCCCAAGCCGACCTTCATGCTGCACGAGCGCGACAAGCGCGTGCATGGCCTCAAGCCCTTCCAGGAACTGGTCGATGCCGCCCCCGCCGGCTCGACGCTGAAACCGCCCGCCGGCATCTACGCCGGTCCCGTCCGCCTCGACAAGCCGCTCGTCATCGACGGCGGCGGCCAGGTGACCATCGACGCCGGCGGCAAGGGCACGGTGTTCCTGCTGCAAGCCGATGGCGCCGTGCTGCGCGGACTGACTTTGCAGGGCTCCGGCGATTCCCACGACACGGACGACTCCTGCCTCGACGTGCGCGGCCACCGCAACACCCTCGAGCAGCTCGTCATCGTCGACTGCCTGTTCGGCATCGACCTGAAGCAGTCGAACGACAATCGCGTGCGCAACAACCGCATTTCCTCCAAGCCGCTGCTCCTCGGCGTGCGCGGCGACGCCCTGCGCCTGTGGTACAGCCACAAGAACCGCGTCGAGGAAAACCAGATCATCGACTCGCGCGACATGGTGGTGTGGTACTCCAACGGCAACCTGTTCAGGAACAATCTCGGCCGGCGCAGCCGCTACTCGATCCATTTCATGTTCGCCGACAACAACGAAGTGGTGGGCAACCGTTTCTACGACAATGCCGTCGGCGTGTACCTGATGTACACGGAAGGCGTGAACGTGCGCAACAACGTGATCTCCCACGCCACCGGCGCCACCGGCATGGGCCTCGGCTTCAAGGAGGCCTCGGCTGCCGTCATCGAGGGCAACGAGATCATCTACTGCGCCGTCGGCGTGCATTCCGACCTGTCGCC
>JADFDL010000254.1 GCA_018262875.1 Rhodocyclaceae bacterium
GATATCCTCGCCCAAAGCTTGCATGCGCCTTGCGCGGTGATAGGCCATGCCGGTCCCAGCCGGGATGAGGCGGCCGACGATGACGTTTTCCTTGAGGCCGCGCAGTTCGTCGCGCTTGCCCATGATTGCCGCCTCGGTCAGCACCCGGGTGGTTTCCTGGAAGGAAGCCGCCGAGATGAAGGAGTCGGTCGACAGCGAGGCCTTGGTGATGCCGAGCAGCATGTACTGATACTCGGCCGGACGTTTGCCTTCGTTGATCGCCTTGTCGTTCTCGTCCAGCACCTCGGCGCGCTCCACCTGTTCCTCGCGAATGAAGTGGCTATCACCCGGATCGGTGATGACGACGCGGCGCAGCATCTGGCGCACGATGACCTCGATGTGCTTGTCGTTGATCTTCACGCCCTGCAGGCGATATACGTCCTGCACCTCGTCGATGATGTAGCGGGCCAGTTCCTCGACCCCTTTCAGGCGCAGGATGTCATGCGGATCGGCCGGGCCGTCCACAATGAACTCGCCGCGGTTGACTACTTGGCCGTCGTGGGCCATGACGTGCTTGTCTTTCGTGATCAGGTATTCGTGCGCCACTCCGTCCGGTTCGGTGATGACCAGACGCTGCTTGCCCTTGGTGTCCTTGCCGAACGAGACCGTACCGGTAACTTCCGCCAGCATGCCTGCGTCTTTGGGCGAACGGGCTTCGAAAAGTTCGGCCACGCGCGGCAGGCCGCCCGTGATGTCGCGCGTCTTCGATGACTCCTGTGGGATCCGCGCCAGGATGTCGCCAAGATCAACCGCCTGCCCATCCTTTACCGTGATGATCGAGCCGACCTGGAAGGTAATGGTCACTGAATGTTCTGTGCCGTGGATTTTCACTTCCTCACCTGAGGCCGTCAGCAGTTTTACCTGAGGACGCAATCCCTTGGCAGCGGCGCCCGCCTTGCGCTTCGGATCGATAACGACGAGCGTCGACAACCCCGTCACTTCGTCAATCTGTTTGGTGACGGTTGCGCCTTCCTCGACGTTTTCGAACTTCACCATGCCGCTGTACTCAGTAACAATCGGGCGGGTATGCGGATCCCAGGTCGCGACCAGTGCGCCAGCCCTGACATGTTTGCCGTCGTCAACCGTCAGCATGGCGCCGTAGGGCACCTTGTGGCGCTCCCGCTCGCGACCGTGATCATCCGTTACCAGCACCTCGGCAGAGCGTGCGATAACCACTTTCTCGCCCTTCGGGTTGGTGACGTAGCGCATGTTCTGCGTGAAGCGCACTGTGCCGGCCGACTTGGTTTCGATCTGCGAAGCCGCCGCCGCACGCGAAGCCGCGCCACCGACGTGGAAAGTGCGCATGGTGAGCTGGGTTCCCGGCTCACCAATCGACTGCGCGGCAATAACGCCCACCGCTTCGCCCGCATTGACAATGGTGCCGCGGCCGAGATCGCGGCCATAGCACTTCGCGCACAGGCCGTATCGCGTCTCGCAATTGAGCGGGGTACGCACGGTAACTTCGTCAACGCCGCTGGCTTCGATAAGGTCCACTGCGTCTTCGTCGAGCAGAAAGCCCGCCGGGAACATCGCATCCTGCGTTTCCGGCTGGAGCACGTCGCTCACCAGGACGCGGCCGAGAATGCGCTCGCGCAGAGCCTCGACAACTTCGCCTCCCTCGACCAATGCCTTCATGACAAAACCGTTGCTGGTGCCGCAATCGTCTTCGGTAACCACCAGATCCTGGGTTACATCCACCAGGCGGCGGGTCAGGTAACCCGAGTTGGCGGTCTTCAATGCCGTATCAGCAAGGCCTTTTCGCGCTCCGTGCGTTGAGATGAAGTATTGCTGGACGTTGAGGCCCTCGCGGAAATTGGTAGTGATTGGCACCTCTATGATGGAGCCATCCGGCTTGGCCATCAGGCCACGCATGCCTGCCAGCTGACGGATCTGCGCGGCGGAGCCGCGGGCCCCCGAGTCGGCCATCATGTAGATGGAATTGAAGGATTCTTGCGCCACCTTTTTGCCGCTACGGTCGACGGCCTCCTGATGGGAAAGCTGTTCCATCATGGCCTTCGCCACCTGATCCCCGGCGCGACCCCAGATGTCCACCACCTTGTTGTAGCGCTCGCCATCGGTGACCAGGCCGGAGGTGTACTGCTTCTCGATTTCCTTTACCTCGTGCTCGGCAGCGGAGATGATCTCGTGTTTCTGCGGCGGCACCAGCATGTCGCCGACCGCAATGGAAATGCCAGCGCGTGTGGCCAAGCCGAAGCCGGCTTGCATCAGTCTGTCGGCGAAAATCACCGTTTCCTTTAGGCCGCAGCGGCGGAAACAAGCGTTGATGAGGCGCGATATTTCCTTCTTCTTGAGCGGCTTGTTGATGATCGAGAAAGGCAGCCCAGCCGGCAGTATCTCCGACAAAATGGCGCGGCCGATGGTCGTCTCGTAGCGCGTAATTTTCTCGCGCTTCTCGCCGTCCTCGCTCACGTCGTACTCCTTGATGCGCGCAAGAACGCGTGCGTGCAGGTCGGCCTGGCCAGATTCATAGGCGCGTTTCACCTCGGAGATGTCGGTAAACGCCATGCCCTCGCCGCGGGCGTTGATGCGGTCGCGCGTGGCGAAATAGAGGCCGAGCACGATGTCCTGCGACGGAACGATAATCGGCTCGCCGTTGGCCGGAGACAGGATGTTATTGGTGGACAGCATCAGTGTCCGCGCTTCCATCTGCGCTTCCAGAGAAAGCGGGATGTGCACGGCCATCTGGTCGCCGTCGAAGTCGGCGTTGAAGGCCACACAGACCAGCGGATGCAACTGAATTGCCTTGCCCTCGATCAACGTCGGCTCAAAGGCCTGGATGCCGAGACGGTGCAGGGTTGGCGCACGGTTGAGCATGACCGGATGTTCTCGGATCACTTCTTCGAGAATGTCCCACACTTCCGGCACTTCCTGCTCGACCAGCTTCTTCGCCGCCTTGATGGTGGTGGCCAAACCAAGTAGTTCCAGCTTGTTGAAGATGAAGGGCTTGAACAGTTCCAGTGCCATTTTCTTCGGCAAGCCGCACTGGTGCAGTTTCAATTGCGGGCCGACCACGATGACCGAGCGGCCGGAATAGTCGACACGCTTGCCCAGCAGATTCTGGCGGAAACGGCCGCCCTTGCCCTTGATCATGTCGGCGAGGGACTTCAGCGGGCGCTTGTTGGCGCCGGTCATGGCTTTGCCGCGACGACCATTGTCGAGCAGTGAATCGACTGCCTCCTGCAGCATGCGCTTCTCGTTGCGCACAATGATCTCTGGCGCCTTCAGTTCCAGCAAACGCTTCAGGCGGTTGTTGCGGTT
>JADFDL010000255.1 GCA_018262875.1 Rhodocyclaceae bacterium
GCAGTTGACCGCGATGAACGGCCCCTGGTTGCGGGAGCTGAGCGAGTGGATTGTCCGCGCCACCAGTTCCTTGCCGGTGCCGGTCTCGCCCAGGATGAGGACGGTGCTGGGGCTGGAGGCAACGGCGGGAAGGACTTCGAACACCTTCTGCATCAGGGGGCTGCGGCTGGACAGGTCTCCGACGCGGAACTTGCTCTCCAGTTCCTGGCGCAGCGCCTCGATCTCGGAAAGGTCGCGAAACGTCTCGGCGCCTCCAACCACGCGGCCGGAGGCGTCGCGGAGCACGGCGGTTGAGACGCTGATGGGGATGCGTTCTCCCGCGGCGTTTACGATGTAGCCGGACTTGCCGATGATGGGCCGGCCTGATTTCAGGGTCTGCTTCAGTGCGCAAGTGGCGCCGCACATGCTGGAGCGGAAGACCTCGGAGCAGTGCCTGCCGATGGCCGCTTTGCGTTTCACGCCGGTGATCTGTTCGGCCGCCCGGTTGAAGGAAGTGACCAGCCAATCACGGTCGACCGTGAACACGCCATCGGATATGCTTTCTAAAATGGCTTCGGTCTGGGCTCGGGGCACCTGTTGCTTTTTGCCGTTCTTGCTTTTCATCTTCGCTGCGGCCATTATACATTAAATCCTTTGGCCGTGGCACGAATTGATCGATGAATCTCCATCAGCGCGGACCGTCAATCCAGTTGGCGGCCGGTGGTGGTCGTGATCAGCTTGCCGTGCTTGACTCCCTTGGCGCTCAGCAGGAGGCCGGCTATCTCTTGGATTTTCTTCCCGGGTCCCTTCAATATGACGACTTCCAGACAGTTGTGTTCGTCCATGTGGATGTGGGTAGTGGAGAGGATGATCCCCAGGTGGTGGTGTTGAATGTCGGTTAATTTTTTAGATAACTCGCGGACCTCATGACTATAAACAAGACTCAGCACGCCCATGGCCGGCTCCCTGGCTGTTTTCCATTCCTCGGCGACGAGACGCTCGCGGATCAGGTCGCGGATCGCTTCCGAGCGGCTTTTGTAGCCCAGTTTGATGATAAAAGGATCAAATTTTTCCAGTAGTGTCGCTTCCAATGAAACACCAAAGCGTAATAATTTGCCCATGATTTATAACCTTGGAAAAATATTAACAATTTAATCTATCGATTGCAAGACCGGGGGCGTGGTTTTCTGGACCTGCTGGTGCCTGGTCCTCGCAAATGCAATATGGGCGCCGGCGTTGTCTGGGGTGTTCGCGGCGAGCCGGTCGCCGCCGGTTGATTTTACCTGCGATTTGCTGTTGCAAACTATTGACTTTGCATATTAGAATATTATAATATTCAAATGTTCAATGACGTTGACCCGGATCGGCCGGCCGCGGCCGCCGGTTTTTTTTAAGGAGTTGCGAAATGAACCCAGAAGAATTGAAGAACATTAAAGCCGACAAGGTCGTGGACGCCCGCGGCATGGCCTGCCCCGGGCCGCTGCTGGAAGCCAAGAAGTCGATCACCGCCGTGGCCGTAGGCGGCGTCATGGAAGTGCTCTCATCCGACGAAGGCACGAACAACGACATCCCGCTGTGGGCGAAAAAAATGCAGTACGAGTTCCTGGGCGTGGTCGAGGACGCCGGTTTCTGGCGCCTGTTCGTCAAGAGATCCAAGTAGCGGCGGGATCATCCCGCCCCTTCCCGACCCCCGCCCCATGCCCGACATCGCTGAAGCCAAGAAACGCTGCGCCCGCGTGGCGGCGATCCTCAAGACCCTGGCCCATCCGCAGCGCCTGTTCCTGCTCTGCCGCCTGGCCAAGGGCGAGGCGACGGTCAGCGAGCTGCGCGACGCCAGCGGCGCCTCGCAGTCGCTCATCTCGCAGCACCTGACGCGCATGCGCCGCGAGGGGATCGTGCAGGCGCGGCGCGACGGCAACTTCGTCCACTACCGCATCGTCGATCCCAGGTTGTCCGCCTTGATCAAGGACATGGAGAAGACCTTCAATGAGTGAATTCAAACCCAGGATCCTCGTTTTTTCCACCGACAACGTCTCCGATCCGGGCATCGACCTGGCCGGGCGCAACAAGATGCATTACCCGGCGCAGGTGTTCGTGGTGACGCTGCCCTGTTCCAGCGCCGTCAAGCCGCGCTGGATCACCCATGCCCTGGCCGGCGGTTTTGACGGGGTGTTCATCGCCGCCGACGGCAGCGACTGCTCTTATGTCCCGGACTGCACCCAGCGCACCGCCGCCGCCGTGGCCGTCGCCCAGGCGCAACTGAAGGAGAAGTCCCTGGAGCCGGCGCGCGTCAAAATGGCCGCGGTGTGCTCCGTCTGCGCCGAGTCGTTCCAGAAGCATATGGTCGCGTTCAGCGAAGCACTGCGGAAAATGGGGCCCCCTGAGCGGGGGTCTTCAGGACCCGCCACCAGGGGGAACTGACGTGGACTACGATGTCATGGTCATCGGCGCCGGCATCGCCGGCATGGAGGCGGCGGTCAGCCTGGGCGACATGGGCTTCAAGGTGCTGCTGGTGGAAAAGGAGCCGAGCATCGGCGGCAAGATGATCCTGCTCAGCAAGGTCTTTCCCACCTTGGACTGCGCCAGTTGCATCTCGACCCCCAAGATGGCCCAGGCGGCCAGCCACGGCAACATTGACCTGCGCGTCTACAGCGAGGTCAGGGAGGTGCGCGGCGACGGCAGCGGCGGCTTCAGGGCCAAGGTCGCGCAGAAGCCGGCCTTCGTCGATTTTGCCAAGTGCACCGGCTGCCAGGACTGCGAGAAGGCCTGCACGGTCACCGTGCCCGATGAATTCAACGAGGCTCTGGTCTCGCGCCGCGCCGCCTTCATCGCCTTCCCCCAGGCCGTGCCCAAGAAGGCTGTCCTCACCCGCGCCGGCACGTCGCCCTGCACCTTCGCCTGCCCGGCCGGCATCAAGGCCAACGGCTACATCTCGCTCATCCGCCAGGGCGAATTCGAGAAGGCCTTCAAGCTGGTCCTCGAAGACGCGCCGCTGGTGGGCAGCCTGGGCCGCGCCTGCTATGCCCCCTGCCAGGCCGAGTGCGCGCGCGAGGAGATCGGCGACGCCCCGCATATCCGCCACCTCAAGCGCTTCGTCTCCGATTGGTATTATGCCCGCCATGCCGAGCCCGAGTACGGACCGCCGGCGGAGAAACGCAACAAAAAAGTAGCCGTCATCGGCTCGGGGCCGGCGGGCTTAAGCGCCGCCTATTTCCTGGCCCTCGACGGCTACCCGGTCACGATCTTCGAGGCCGACGCCGAAGCCGGCGGCATGCTGCGCTCCAGCCTGCCCGAGTACCGCTTGCCCAAGGAC
>JADFDL010000256.1 GCA_018262875.1 Rhodocyclaceae bacterium
GCATCGGTCTGCGAAAGGAAATGGGCGAAGCCGAGGCTTTCGTTCATGGATGGGTCCTCAATCAAAAGTCAGTCTGTGTGGCACGGCGCGGTGCCTTACTGGAGTACGAATTTGAACGGCTGCAGGGCGACGGCGCGCACCGGCTGGCCGTCGCGCCGCGCCGGGTTGCAGCGCCAGGTCTTCACGGCGGCCAGCGCCGCCTCGTCGAGGCGTGCAAAGCCGCTGGAGGTGGCGACGCGCGCCGCACCGACGCGGCCCTGCTCGTCGAGCTCGACGCGCAGCACCACCTTGCCCTCCTCGCCCTGCCGGCGCGACAGCGGCGGGTAGACCGGCGCGCTGCGCTCCGGGCAGGCCACCGCCAGCTCGGAACCGAGCGAGACCGGTCCCGCCGGCCGCGCCGGCGCCGCCTCGACCGGCGGTGCGGGCGGCGGCGCCACCGGCTCCGCCGGCGAGACAGCCGGCGCCTCAGCCACCAACTGCTGCGGCTGGGGCTTGACCGGCCGCGGCTTTTCCAGCCGGGCCGGCTTCGGCGACTCCTTCGGCGCAGGCGGCCGCGTCGTGATCGTCTCGACGAACAGCGTCACCACTTCGTCGGGCACCACCAGGATGCGGTGGCTCCACAGACCCCACAAGGCGGCGGCATGCGCAGCCAGGACGAACAGCAGTCCCGCCGCGCGTTCCGTCCCGAGTTTCCTGATCGTTGCCACTGCGTGTCAGAAGGCGAGCTTCAGGCCGGCGAAGAAGGTCCGCTGGGAGTACGGGTACAGCGTGAAATACTTGACGTTGCCGATGTTGTCGATGCCGACGGAAGCCGTCCCCTGCTTCGAGAATTTGTAGAGCACCTTGGCGTCGAACACGCTGAAATTGCTGCGTCCGCCATAGACATCCGGATTGGGGTCCGGGTACCGCCCGGCCGCCGTGTCATAGAGCCCGCTGTGCTGCCTTCCGCTGTAGCGCCAGCCCAGGCTGTACGAGAGCGCACCCGAGGCGTGGTAGACCCCCAGCAGCGAGGCGCGCCAGGCCGGGATCAACGGCAGCTGCGTGCCTTCCAGCCCCGGGTTGGCGGCGTTTTTTGCAATCCTCGAATGGATGTAGGCCACGCTGCCATGGAGGTCGAGGCCGCGCACCCACAGGTCGTTGACCTGAAGCGACGTCTCGATGCCGTAGGTGCGGACCTTGTCGACGTTCTGCACACTGCTGATGCTGAACCCGGGCAGCGTCGTGATGTCGGCCTGAGAAACCAGCGCGTCCTTCTTGTCTTCCCCGAACAGGGAGGTTCGCCAAACGCCATTAGGCAGGAACCGCTCGGCGACCAGTTCCCAGGAATCCGCCGTTTCCGGCCTGAGATTCGGGTTGTTGGTCAGCGCCACGTTGTAGGGCGCCGGGAACGCGGCGATCTCGGCGGCAGTCGGCGCGCCGCCGCCGACGCGGGTGATGCCGACGTTCTTGAACAGCTCGCCGACGGTCGGGAAGCGGACCCCGCGGCCGACGGAGCCCCGCAGCGCCAACACGTCGGATGCCTGATAGGAGAGCGAGCCCTTGGGAGAGAAGGCCCGCAGGGTTTTGTCCCGGTAGCTTACGTTTCTCCCGTTCGCGTAATTGCTCCCGTCCGACGCCTCCCACCTCTCCTCGCGTCCCCCGACCACCAGCTTCACGTTCGGCGAAATCTGCCAGGCGTCCTGCAGATAGATCGCGTTGGCCGTGGTAACCCCCCTGGAGTTGGTGTTCAAGGTGGCCGGGCTGCTGGTCTCCCAGTTGCCCGCCCCCAGCCGGTATTGATCCGTCCTCGTCGTATACGTGTCGGTGTGGAAGCCGAAGCTGACCTGGTGTTCGCTGCGCAGGTTGCCGCCCGGGCGCCATTCGCCGCGCAGGTCCAGGTTCTGCCAGCCCGTTCCATCCGCATAGGTGATCGTCCCCGCCGTGGCCGCCGAACTCGGGGTTCTGCCGAAGTTGCCCGACGACGCGCGGGTGACATCCTTGTTCTGGTTGAAGATGCTGCCCGTCACTTCCCAGTCCCAGGTTCCCCCGGTCTGGGATTTCACCGACAAGCCGTGCATGTGGTACTCGGCCTCGCCGTAGCTGGCGCTCGGCGCCGTCACGGAGTAGTCCCTGCCGTTGATGCGGACATAGCGATAGGGGCCCGCCGCCGTGCCGGTGCCGTAGATTGGATTGCCGGCGGCGTCCTTCAGATAGCTTTCGACCCGCTTGTCGGACGTGTTCTGCCAGACATTGAAGGTGTAGGCCGCGCGAACGGTCGGTGAGAAATCGTAGCCGATCTTCAGGGTGGCGTCGTCCTTGACGGTGTGGTCCATGCTGGTGGCGGCCGTGATGACCCTCGCCCTGTTTGCAATATCCCGGTCGAAATGCGCGCCGCCGACCACCGTGAACTGCCCTGCCGCCGCAGGCGCGCCCGTCTTGGCCGTCGCGGAAGTGAAATCCGTCGGATGGCTATGGTTGTCCAGGCGATCGGCGCTCAGCCAGAACGACCAGTCGCCCGCCCTGCTGCCGACAGTCGCGGCGCCGTGCACGCCGCTGAAGCGCTTGTCGGTGCCGTACAGCTTGAAATTCTCGGTGAAGGCGTCCAGTTGCGCGTGCGCCTCGAACCGGGTCGGCATGTGGGTGGTCATCAACACCACGCCACCCACCGAGTTTCCGGGATACAAGGCCGAGAAGGGGCCGTACATGACGTCGACACGGTCGATGGCGTGCTGCGACACCATGCCCCAGCGCGGGCCGGGACAGCAGCTATTGGTCAGAAAATTCGAGAGCAGGAGCCCGTCCGCATAGACGATGGTCCCGGCGCTGGAATTGACGCCGTACATCCGCATCGCCAGGCCGCCGTTCACGTCGCCGATAAAGCGCTCGCGGACATGCACGCTCGGCACATATTGCAAGGCGCCGGCCGAGGAGACCGAGTTGACGCTCTCGGCAATCTGCCTGGCGGTGAAGCTCTCGGTGGTGGAGGGCACGTTGACCGGCACCGCCGGCTTGTCGCTCTTGACGAGCATTTCGTCGAATTGCTTTTCCTCTTCCGCCAGCGCGGCCCGCGGCAAATTCAGGGCGAGGACGGCCGCCATGACGGCCATGCCGACTGCGGCAGAACGTCCGTGCGTGCGGACGTTCACCTCCCCTGAAACCTCATTTTTCCCTTTTCCCATTTCGCTTCCATTTGATTGCAGTTGAATCCATTCACTTGGCCGGCCGGTTCCGGCGCAGCCAGTCCCGCAGTTGCGCTTCGCCCAACAGTCCGGAATGCGCCTCGCGCCGGTGGGCGGGGTC
>JADFDL010000257.1 GCA_018262875.1 Rhodocyclaceae bacterium
CCCTGCCCCGCTGCCGGCAGCGACAGTTCCGCCGGCAGCACGGCGCGGATGCGCGCAGCCAGGCCGAGGCGGGTGAGACCAGCGGCCGCCAGGATGATAGCGTCGTACTGGCTCTCGTCGAGCTTGCGCAGGCGCGTATCGAGGTTGCCGCGCAGGCTGGTGACGGAAAGATGGGGATAGCGCGCACGCAGTTGCGACTCGCGGCGCAGGCTGGAGGTGCCGACCACGCCGCCGGGCGGAATGTCGTCGAGCGTGGCGTACTTGTTCGAGACAAGGGCATCCAGCGAACTCTCGCGCGCCAGGATGGCCACCAGCGCGAACTCCGGCTCCATCGTCATCGGCACGTCCTTCATCGAATGCACGGCGATGTCCGCACGTCTATCCTGCAGGGCGGTTTCCAGCTCCTTGACGAACAGCCCCTTGCCGCCGACCTTGGCCAGCGGCCGGTCGAGAATCTGGTCGCCGCGCGTCGTCATGCCGAGCAGCTCGACCGAGCAGCGTGGATATAATGCCCTCAGGCGGTCGCGCACATGCTCGGCCTGCCACAGGGCAAGACGCGATTCGCGCGTGGCGATGACGATGCGCTCGGGTTGCAACTGATTCACTTTCGGAGACTCACGAAGATGGTGGTTGTGCGGATGGTTGTGCGTGCGGTGTTGCTGATTTTAGCATGGCTGCCCATGGCCCCCTGCGCAGCGCCGGCGGGCATCGCCCCGGCGCGCGACCTTGCCCTCGATGCCGCGGACATGCGGACGCGAGGCATTGTCATGCTGGTGCTGTTCAGCCAGGACGGCTGCCGCTGGTGCGAGCGCGCCAGGACCGAAATCCTCATTCCCCTGCAGAACGACCCCGCTTCGCGCCGGCGCGTCGCGCTGCGCGACATTGCCCTCGACGTCGATGCGCCCCTGACCGACTTCGCCGGAAGGAAAACCACCCATCGCCGTTTCGCCGCCGGCGAAGGTGCGCGCGTCACGCCGACCCTGATCGTGTACGGCCCCGACGGCAGGCGCCTGGCCGAGCCCATCGTCGGCTTCCTGACGGACGATTTCTACGCCGAACATGTCAATCGCGCCGTCGAGGAGGGCCTGGCGCGCCTCAGGTCGCCGTCCTCCGCAGACTGACTTTTACTTCGCTTCACCGAGGCGGAAAAACGATCGCATCTTGCCGAGCAGGCTGGCGTGCTGGCGCAGGCGCTCCCGGTCGTTGGCTTCGGCGCCGAGCGCTTCCTGCGCGGTGGCAAGCTGCATGTTGCGCTCGGTGAGGATGGCGGCCATTTCCTCGACGATCGCCGGACGTGAGCGGATGACCTCTTCGAAGCCGGCCTTGTCGAGGCGATAGCACTCGACGTCGCTCTTCGCCGTGACGGTGGCCCGCCGCGGTTCGCCCGTGAGCATGCCCATCTCGCCGAACACATTGCCGGCCGGCAGCGTCGTCAGCAGGCGGCGTCCGCCCTGCTGCTCCAGCCACACCTCCGCCTCGCCGGCCACCAGGATGTAGAGCCAGTGCGCCACCATGCCCTGCCGCGTGATCACATCGCCGCGGGCAAACGGCGCATGGACGAGACGCTCGGCCAGCGCCTTCAGCTCCTCCTCGCTGAAGGAGGCGAATATCTCGACGCCGTGCAAGGCCTTCAGGCGGTGGCCCAGCTCGCGCGCATGCACCGCCTCGCGGTGGGCCTCGTTCTCCTTGATCATGTGCACCGAATATTCCGGCTCCGCGATGCGCAGTCCGGCGCGCTGCAGTGCGGCCAGCACGTGGCTGCGCACCGCAGAGTCGGTCGGGTCGTCCACGCGTGGATCGGTCAGCCAGTAGCGCAGGGCGTAGCGCGCATAGCCTGGCCCGAATTCCATCATCACGCAGTTGGGCCGGGGGACCCGCGCCACGTTGGGAATGTCGGCGCTGCCCACGGCCTGCTCGACCGTCTCGATCACCTGCGCCGGCGGCGCGCTGTAGTCGACGTTGAACCAGATCCAGCGGCGCCATGGCTGGGTCGCCTGCTCGACGCTCCAGATGACGGTGAACTTGCTCTTCATGAGCAGGCTGTTGGGAACGATGATGGTCTCGCCGTTGCGCGTCTCGATGGCCGTATAGCGCCAGCGGATGTCGATCACGCGCCCGACAATGTCGTCGACCTTCACCCAGTCGCCCAGATCGATCGAGCTGTCGAGCTGCAGCGCCAGGCCGCCGAGGATGTTGCCCAGCGTGTCCTGCATCGAAAAGGCGATCACCGCAGTGATCACCGCCGAAGTGGCGACGATGCCGGAAAGGTCCACGCCGGCCATCCGCATGCGCACCAGGGCGAAGCCGACATAGGCGAGGATGACGACGATGTCCTCGACGATGCGCGGCGGCGCGAGACCGGCGGCCGGCAGCAGCGCGCGGAACAGGCACAGGCCGGCCATGCGTATCAGCGCCATGCCGGAGCCGATGACGAAGATTTCATGCGTCGCCGCCGCGCCGGTCCGCAGGCCGCTCGCAGCAAGCATGCCGGCGAGGAATTGCCCGCCCAGGCAGAGGATCAACACCGCCAGGGTGTAGCCGACGGAACGCCGGTCGGCCGGGCGCAGATGCCAGAGCAGCGCGGCCAGCAGCAGCGCCGCCGATATCACGTAGGGCGACTCCTCGCGCCAGAAATAGCTCCAGGCCGGCAGCAGTTCGTGCATCACACTCGCCCCTCGCCGGCGAACGCGGCCTTCACCGTGGGCCATTGCCGGCGCGACACCGGCAGCCTCTCCGCCAGGCCCGCCAGCAGCACCGACCAGTGCGTTTCGCCGTCCTCGGCCGCGCTTTTCTCGAAGCCGGCGATCGCCTCGCGCGCCACCAGGCAGTTGCGATGCACGCGCACGAAGCGCGAGGCGAATTCCTGCTCCAGATGGGTGAGGGATTCGTCGAGCAGGTGCTCGCGCTCGCGCGTGCGGGCCGTCACGTATTTCAGCTCCGCCTTGAGGTAAAGGATGTCGGACACCGGCACCAGCAGAATGCGGCCGCGCTCGGGCACGGACAGGTGGCGGCGCGGCTCGGGCGCCAGGCGCGCCAGCGTCTCGCGTGACGGCGGCGCGGCGCGGCACGCCTTTTCCAGCGCCGCCGCCAGCCGCTGCGCGCGCACCGGCTTGACCAGATAGTCGATGGCGTTCAGCTCGAAGGCCTGCACCGCATACTGATCGTAGGCCGTCGTGAACACCACCGCCGGGGCATGCTCCGCGCCGGACAAATGGCGGGCCAGCTCGATGCCGTCCATCTGCGGCATGCGGATATCCACCAGCGCCACGTCGGCGGG
>JADFDL010000025.1 GCA_018262875.1 Rhodocyclaceae bacterium
GGCGCGAAACCATAACGCTATTCCCAGCGTCACCGGAATCGCGGCGAGCAACTGCCAGGTCAGGGTGCTGCGCGCGTCGAGCGCCGTGGTGCGCAGGCCCTCGACCTCGACGTCGATCAAGCGACCGCTTGACGCCAGCACGCCGCGCGCCTGCTCGGCGATGGCGGAGAATTCTTCCGGCGGCACCGCTGCGCCGTCATCCAGGGCCTTCAGCAGTTTCTGCTCGCGTCCCAGAACGGAAGCCAGCTTGGCACGCCCGCTCTCGTCCAGCGGCAGGCGCGAGTATTCCTGCGTCGCCTGCACAAACTCGCCGCGCAGGCGACGGTAATCCTCGAGCAGGCCGCGCTCGCGCAGAATCTGATACTGGCGCAAGGCACGCTCCATGCCGATCAGCGTTTCCAGCATCTCGCGGCTGGCGCGCGTCGCCACGGCGGCCTCGCGCACCGCGCGTTCGCTCTGCTCGGCCAGGTGCTGCACATTGAAGGCGGCATTGCCCAGCGCGAAAATGAGCGGCAGCGAGACCAGGCCGAAGCCGATCAGGATCAGTCGCAGGAAGGATTTAGGATAGAGGCGGCTCACTCGGTATAATCTCTCGGCTTCCGCATTCTGCTTTTTTTACGATACCACATCGATGGAACCCGCCCGCAAGCTCCGCCTTTCCCTCATCGCCGCCGTCGCGGCGAACGGTGTCATTGGCAGCGACAACGCTCTGCCCTGGCGCTTGCCCGAGGATTTGAAGCGCTTCAAGGCGCTGACGCTGGACCACCCCGTAATCATGGGCCGCAAGACATACGAGTCGATCGGCCGTCCGTTGCCCGGCAGGCGCAATATCATCGTCACGCGCAATGCGGCCTATGCGGCTGAGGGATGCGAGACTGCAAGTTCTCTCGGTAACGCGCTGGCCGCCTGCAACGGAACGGCCAAGGAAGTCTTCGTCATCGGCGGCGCGCAGATTTACGCCGAGGCGCTGCCGCTGGCGCAACGGCTCTACCTCACGGAAATCGGGCGCGACTTCCCGGGCGATGCGCGCTTCCCGGAATTCGACCGCGACGCCTGGCGCGAAACGGCGCGCGAGAAGCAATCCACGGCCGAGGGTCTGGTGTTCGCTTTTGTAGTCTACGACCGGAGATAACCCTTCCAGGACTGCGGTCGACTCAGTAGCAGGAAGACCCGCAAGTCGGCGGGCCTTGCGGGGGCGGCGGCAACTGAGGCGCAGTAATCAGCCCTGGCCTGTCCCCGGCGGAGAAACCGGGAGCCGCGCCTGCCGGCGGCCCCATGAGCGGATCCAGGGCATTGCGCCTGGTAAAGGCCGGCAGCGTGTTGACGTCCGGCACATGGGCCGATTGCCCGGCCTCCACCAGCAAGCAGCCGGCATTGTTGCAGACCTCGATCAGGCCGGAATTCGTCGTCACGGTAATGCTGTTGCCGTAAGCCACCGCATACTCGGTGCCACGAATGCCGATGGTCGCCACTGCCGTGTCAAGCCGATAGGCCTTGCGGTCGGCCTTGCCAATGGCGCCGGTGATGGTGCGCATGGCGCCCTTCAGCAGGCTGAAAAAGCCCTTCTCGCCGCCGTCCGGCTGGCCCTTGAACTCATAGGCATCGATGCGGAACTGCGTCCGCGGCTGCAAGGACACCATGGCGCCGTCGGTGAAACGCAGTTGTGCTCGCCCGGCGCCGGTATCCACCGTGTCGCCGGCGCCGACTTCGGCACCGCGTGCCAATGGCCGCCGCACGCCATCCGCCTGCACGGCAACCACGTCGCCGACGGCGAAATCGATTTTCGCCGCGCCCTGCGCGAAGCTGCCGTTCGACGCAAGCCAGGCAGCTATCGCTACAGCCACCAGCCTTAAGCCGCCTGCCGCCATATCCGTCTCCTTATCCAGGCCATCCTTGCCCATTCTACCGGAGTGCCGAATCTTGCAGCGAACATGATATCTTGGTGCCCGTTCATACAATGAAACAGGCTGATTCAAGATGACGGACCGGCTGATCGTCAACCTGGCACTGACTGGCATGGTGGCAGAAAAAGCGGACAACCCCTGGCTGCCGGAATCGGTGCGGGAGATTGCAGAAGACTGCGTGCGCTGTTGCGATCTGGGCGTTTCGATCGTTCATGTGCACGCCCGCACCGGCGGCGCGCCCGATTACCGTAAGGAAACATACCGTGCGATCGTTCGGCAAATTCGGGAAAGTTGCCCCGATCTGGTGATTTGCGTTTCCTGTTCCGGGCGCACCTTTCCCGATATTGCACAGCGCGCCGATGTCCTTGAGTTGTCCGGCGACGATCGGCCCGATCTGGCCTCGCTTACGCTGGGCTCGCTCAACTTCCCGCGCCAACCCTCCATCAATTCGCCTGAAACGATTGCCTCCCTTGCACGTCGCATGCGGGAAAACGGGATCAAGCCCGAACTCGAAGCTTTCGAGGTCGGCATGGTGGATACGGCCCGGCGTCTGCTGGCGGAAGGCGTACTGCACGACACGCCTCCCTACCTCAATCTGTTTTTCGGTTCCCGCGGAACGCTGGACTGCACGCCACTCAATCTCGGCGCCATGCTGGCTGCCCTGCCGCCCGGATCGGTCTGGTCGGCCGCAGGCATCGGGCGGCACCAACTGGCCGCGAACCTGATGGCGATCGCGGCCGGCGGGCATGTGCGGACGGGACTCGAAGACAATCTCTACATGGATGTGGGGCGGACCGATCCTGCCAGCAACGTGCGTCTCGTCGAGCGCGTCGTTGCTATTGCACGCGCAGCGGGCCGCGAACCTGCGTCTCCCCGGGAAGCCCGTCTCATCCTCGGTCTGACGGAACAGGGCCGGGCATGACGGCAATCGGCATCCGAAAAATGCGCGAGGAGGATCTGCCCGCCTGCATGGCCATCCTCGACCGCTGGAACATGGCGCCGCGCCCGCCCTCCGCCGACACACCCGACCCGGAGCGTTCCGGCATCGAGGTCGCCAACGGCTTCGTCGCGGAGGCCGAGGGACGCATCGTCGGTACCTGCAGCTACATCGTCCACTCCGCCGACCTGGCGGAAACCGCCAGCCTCGCCGTCGATCCCGCATGCAGGGGGGGCGGTGTCGGCCATCTCCTGCAGCAGGCACGCCTCGACGAAATGCGGAAGCGCGGCATCAAGACCGTGCGCACCGAAACCGATCGCCCGGAAACCATCCGCTGGTACGTCGAGCGCTTCGGCTACCGCATCGCTGGCACGAATCCGAAGAAGCACGCCTTCAGCCTCGCCGATATCGACCACTGGACGGTCCTGGAACTGGACCTCGGGAAAGCCTGACCGTCACGGGCCGCCGACGGGAAACCGGCCGACTTCTTTCCGTGTATTGCAGGAGATGCATTTGCCGCACGGACGAAATCGGTTACCCCACATCTCGACCGGATTCCGACAAAACGAAACCATCTCAGCCACCTCAGGCGGCAGGAAATCGAGCACCTCGTTTTTGGTCATGTGCGCCACAGGCCAGATGATTTCCGGCTGATAGTCGAGCCGGGCGGTAATCAGCCCTGCGTAAAAGGTCGCTCTTGCCTCTTCCATGCGCTCCTTCCACATGCCAAGCGCATGCGGCTCATCAATGACGCCGGCCGCATAGCGCGTGATTCGGGCGGCAGGAAAAGAACGCAACACCCTGGCACCGACGAAGGCGCACAGCGTCAGGTTCCAGCCGAAATATGGCAGCGGGAAATCCCACAACGACTTCGTGAAGACAAAATCTCGGTAGTGCTCGCGGCAGTATTTCACCAGGCGATCACAGGCCAGATTCTCCGCCTTATGGCGGGTGGCGCTTTCCCGGTCGTGAATAACGACGTGGTGTGCAAACACCGGCTCGTCGCTATCGGTCAGCAGCTTGATCAGCGCAGCTGCGCTGTCTGCGCCGCCTGAAAGCATCAGCAGCGTGCCCATTTCAGCAGCCGCTCTTCAGCCAGCCACCGGCAGCAGGGACACGAAATCCTCGAACTTTGCATTCGGGCTTCGCTCGATGGCGTCCACCCGGTTCCAAACGACTCCGAATGCATGCCCCATCCTCTCGGCAAGCGCCGCATCGAGTTTTTTCTGTTCAGGATCAGTCAGCGGGCGATCCATGACATAAGTCACCTCGAGACTGTCCGGCGTGGTCTGTACCACCCGGAATTGACGGATTGCCGCCACGGACAGCCACAACGCCGACGGCAGGCTAGGCCAGTGCCGCTTTCCATCCGGCAGCACGATCATGTTGCGCCGCCGCCCATGGATGCGAGAGATCACCGGCAGCCCGCGCCCGCAATCGCAGGGCGCGCCCACCTCGGCGTAGTCGCCGAGCTCGTAGCGGATCAGCGGCATGGCGAAGTTGTGCAGCGGCGTGAGGACAACGCGCCCCGTTTCGCCCGGCCCGCAGGGACGGCCGCCCTCGTCGAGAATCTCCACCAGCAGATTCTCCGACTGGACATGGTAGTGCTCGTGCCGCGGACACTGCAGGGCGATGCAGCCGGCTTCCTCGCAACTGTAGCCGTCGGCGACGTCCACGCCCCAGGCCGCGCGCACGGTCTCGCGCAGGTCGGGCCGCAGGGCTTCGCTGTAGGTGCGCGCCTGGCGCAGCCGCGGCAGGCGGATGCCGCGGCGCAAAGACAGCTCCGCCAGGGCCTGCAGGTTGCTGGCATGCGTAATCAGGTAATCCGGATCCTCGCGCACCAGCCAGTCGAGCTGCTTTTCGACATCCGTGCGCACGTTGAGCGTCGCGCCCGGCCCGGTGCGGAACAGCGCCGCCGCCGGCAGTCCCCAATCCGGCCAGAGGCCTTCCTGCACCTTGATGCGGATGGCGGCGAGCTTGCCGGAGAAATCCCGCTCCTGCCAGAGATGCTCGCGCAGCGTCAGCGCGTTCCAGAACAGCTGCGTTACCGCCGTCTGGAGAAAGCGCACCGGCATGCCCGTCGAGCCAGAACTTTGGCCCTCGACGACGGCGCCATGCCCGGGCAGCGGCGCGCCGCTCTTCAGCGACTCGAAGCCGCCCTGCAAAGCCTTGCGCGACAGGAGGGGCAGGGTCCCGAAAGCAGCCCAGTCGAGACCGTCGACGTCCAGGCCACGCAAAAACGCGGCGTAATGCGGCACGGTGTCCCGGGCGTGCCGCAAGAGGTGTTTCATCTGGCCGAGCTGGCGCGCGCGAAGCTGTTCCGGCGGCAGCCATTGCGAGCGTTCCATCTGAAAGAGGAGAGCTTGCAGATGCGCCGCCGCGTCGCTGCCGATGGCCGGCCACTCGATTCCGGCAACGACGGAACGCACTTCCGGACTGCACGCGCCCGAAAGCCGGCCTGTCCCGCTCATGCGCCGGCCCCGCTTGTCCGCGGCACGGCAAAGCTCTCGGGCGGAAGTCCCGCCCGATGCCGCTGCCACATCGTCTCGAAGGCCAGGTCCAGTTCGCGCACGCGCTGCGCGGTGTCGAACAGGGCGCAGGTGCTGCGACTGCGGGCAAGTCGGGCGCGCAGTTCGGCGAGTTCCTGCGGCTGCGTCGCCAGCCGCAATGCGGTGGCTTCGTAAGCGGCGCGGTCCGGTGCGATCAATTCCGGCAGTCCGGCGGCGCGCACGATGCCGGCGCCGATGCGCGATGCCATGGTGTCCCCCAGGCAGGCCAGCACCGGCAATCCCGCCCAGAGGGCATCCGTCGCCGTGGTGTGGGCGCCACAGTAAAAAGTGTCGATAAACAGGTCGGCGTAGGCATGGCGCGCCAGGTGCTCCGCGTGCGGCAGGCGCGGCGCGAAGACGAGCCTTTCCGCCGCAACCCCATGCGATGCCGCCTCGCGCTGCAAATTGCGCCGCACCGCCTCGCCGCCATCCAGCAGCCACAGCACGCTGCCAGGCACGCGGGCAAGCAGGCGCATCCAGGCGGCGAAGACATCCGGCTCGATCTTGTAATTGGTGTTGAAGCAGCAGAAGACGAAGCCCCGTTCGGGCAGGCCGAATTCCCGTCGGCCCGCTTTCACCTCGGCGATAGCCTCTCTGTCGTTGTAGATCCAGAAGGTGTCCGGCAGGAACACCAGCTTCTCGCTCCAGCAGGATTCCTCTTCGGGTGGGGTCGTATACGCGTCGGTGATGCGGTAATCGATCAGTTCCCCGCCCATCGTTCCCGGCAATCCCAGATAGGATGCCCGCACAGGCACGGGCCGCAGGGCGAACACCTCGGGACGGGAGTGTTCCAGGTGACCGGCAAGGTCGACCAGGATATCGATGCCGTCGCGCGCGATGCGCGCAGCGATTTCACGGCTGTCCAGTCCCGATAATTCCCTGAATTCGTCGCAGGCCTCGACGATGCGCTGTTTCAGCGGCCCCTCGCCTCGATGCAAGGAATAGCCGAAGGTTTCGAAGCGCGTGCGGTCGCGCAGGGCGAGATGGCGCCAGTGCAATTTCGCCGAGGGATGATCGCGGAAGTTGGGTGAAATAAAACCCAGGCGGATTCGCCCATCCGTCCGTCCCGCGCTCCCGATGGCGGCGGGAGCGTTAATGGAAAGCGCCGCCGCCCGTTCCACCGCTGCCAGCGCAATGCCCCGCGCCAGCGCCTGCTGATCCGTCGCCTTGAGCGGCAGGGACAGCGCGGTATGGTAGAGCCCCATTTCTTCCAGAGGAAAAGGTTTGCTGCGAAGGTCCGCGGCGAGCGCGCGCAGGCCGTCGATCAATCGTCCCCGCTCGCGCCAGTCGCAAACTTTCTGGCGTTCCAGCAGGCGCGCCAGGCGGATCTGGCGCGGATCCAAAGTCAGTCGCTGCGGGACCGCGACACCCACCGCGGCAGCGGCAGCAGTTCGGAAGTTGCCGGCCGCGGCGGCATCGGCTTCACGGGCGCGGGCAAAGGCGGCGTGCGCTTCGGCATCCCGCTCCAGCATGGCGAGCGCCAGTCCCCGCAGCATGAGCGCGTTCGCGTCGTCCGGCCGCAGCCGCAGCGATCGCTCGACAGAGGCCAGCGCCTCCGCAGGGCGGTCCAGCCGCAGCAGCACGTCGGCCAGGTTGTAGTGCGCCGCAGCGCTGCCGACATGGCTGCGCGCCAGCGTCTGATTGTTGCGCAGCGCCTCCTCCAGCCGGCCGAGGCGCGCCAGCAGGGCGCCGCGATTGAGCAGCCCGCGGAAGTCGCCCGGGGTACGTTGCAACGCTTCGTTGTAACGCGCCAAGGCAGCCGCAGGCTCGCCCAGTTCTTCCAGGATGAAACCGGCATCGACCAGAAAGTCAGTCGCCGCAGGACGGCGCTGGAGCAGTTCCTCGACCTGCGCCAGCGCCTCGTTCGGCCGCTTCAGTTCCAGCAGGATTGCAGCAAAGGCGCGGCGGGCTTCATGGAGATCCGGGTCGAGCGCGAGTGCGCGCTCGATCGCGGATAGCGCCGCATCGAGGTTCCCCTGGCTGTGACGCGCGGCACCGATGATGAACCAGGCACGGGCGCTAACCGGATCGTCTTTGGCGGCCCGTAGCGCAATGGCTTCGGCTTGAGCTGGCTCGCCCTGGCGCAGCAGCGCCGCCGCCTGGTCAAGCGCCGGATTCGCTAGGCCGCCGGGGTCGGTTCCCATGCAGGATGCTTGAAATGGCCGACAGGCTCGTCGGCAGGGTGATCCGGGGGCGACGCGGCGCTCCCGGGAATGCGTTTATTTCTTGAAAACCGCCGCGCCGTGAATGTCGCCGTATTGCGTTCCGTTGAATTCATAGACCAGCCCGGCACGCGCGGCATTCGCGCCGGCGAAGAAGCCGAGGACGCTAGATCCGCAAAAGCAGCAATCGGAGCCGGTGCTGGTCACGCTGCCAGTCCCATAGAAACCCGAACCGGCAATCGAGCCGCTCCAGGACGACGAATAGGTGTTCGCCCCCAGCGGAACGCCGAGGTTGCCCATGATCGTGGAAGCCCCGAAATTCGCCGTCAGGCTGCCGCTGATGGGCTGGGTGCCGATAGTAAAGGCGCTGCCGTCCCAGGCCGTCGGGTAGGTGTAGCCCAGGAGGGAGTAGGTGGCCGTGGTATTGGCAAGCTGCAGCGCGCTCATGTCGGACAGGGACGTCGGCATGCCGACGACGTAGTGAACATGCTGCATGGCATAGATTGAGCCATCGTCGTCGATGGTGCCATCGATCCAGCGCCCCCAGCCGATGGTGCCGTCTGTGAGCATGCCGACGGGAGCCCCCTGCGTGACGCTTGCCGGCCAGTTCGTGTCACTGAAGGCCGCCAGCCCGCCGCCACTGAATGTGGCGGACGTAGCTCCCTCCAGTCCATCGAAATCATACATACCGGCAGAGCCATCGAACACGCCGACTGCGGCAAGCGAATAGCCCGGCCCGGAAGTCAATGTCGGCAACGCAGCCGGCGGAGGAATCGTTGCTGGCGTGCCATCGCTGTTGGTGTTGTTCCCGGCGACAAAGCCGGGGAGCTGCCCTTCCTGCGCCGGCGGCGGCGGGATTTCCGCCTTCTTGTCGGTCATCACCGGCTGGGTGTTGTTGTCGGCGACGTAGGCCGTCTCGCCGCTGTTGAGGATCAGGCAGCCGGCGGCGTTGCACACCTCGTTGCTGCCTTCGCCCGTCGTGACGTTGATGCTGTTGCCGTAGACGACCGAGTACTCGGTGCCGCGGATGCCGATGGTCGCCACCGTGGTGGTGACCTTGTAGTTCTCGCGGTTGCTGCGCCCGACCAGGCCAGTGATGGTGCGCAGGCCGCCCTTCAGCAGGCTGAAGAAGCCCTTTTCGCTGCCGTCGGCCTTGCCGGTGAAGCGGTAGTCGTCGATGCGGAACTGGGTCTGCGGGGCAAGCGAGACCTGGGCGCCGTCGGTGAAGCGCACCTGGGCGCGGCCGCTGCCGGTGTCGATGGTCTCGCCATTGGCGATTTCGGCGCCCTTGGCAATCGGCCGGCTGCGGCCGTCCGGGGCGAGCGCCTTGACGTCGCCCGCGGCAAAATCGACCTGCGCCGCACTGGCGGCGTAGCCGGAGACCGGATAAACCGCCGACAGGGCTGCCATCAGGGCAGCGCCGGATTTCAGCTTGAATTCGATGGGCATGATGAAGGCCTCCCGCTCAGAAATTCCGTCTCACGGTGACGGACACCATTTCTCGCTTGTAGTCGTTCAGGGCAATGTTCGAGTTGCTGTGGGTGTATTGGAACTGCGGCGTCACCAGCCAGTCCTTGGCCGGCGTCCAGGCCACCCCGACCCCCAGGTTCCACTGATGATCGACGCGCGTCCTCAGGAAGAAGGGGTCATCGGCGCCGTAGCGGCGGTGCTCGTAGCCGAGATTGGCGAAGAGCCTGGCGTCGCGGTGGATTTCATGCTGGGCGCCGATGCGGGCGCCGTAGAGCATGTGGCCAAGATGCTCGAAGCCGTCCTTGCGGGTCGCCTCATCGCCGACATAGGCGCCGCCGTAGAACACCGTCTTGAACCCCCGCAGCGCATGGGCGAAGTTGGCGCCGATGACGAAGCGGTCGGCATTGCGCACCTCCTGCGACATGTAGCGCAGGTCGGAATACTGGATGTAGAGGCTGGCCTGGCTGCGGGCGTCGTAGTTGTGCTGCCACTGCGCGGTGAAACCCGCCGCCTCGCGGTAGCGGTCGTTGTCGACCCAGAACTGGTTGTACTGCAGGGCCGCGCTGAAGACGTCCTTGCCGTAGGTGCGCACGACGCCGACGTGGGCATCCGCGGAGCCGGTGTCGAATACATCGACTTCGGTGTTCATGCGCTTGCTGCCGTTCAGGCCCGCGGTGAGGGCCCATTCCTTGTCCAGCGGCGTGCGCAGATTCAAGCCGCCGCCGACCGAGGTAAACGTATCGCTGCGGCGCACGCCGCCCGGGCCGAGGGTGAAGATGGCGCCGCCGAAGAGCGGCACCGCGATGTTGCGGTCCGCGGTCGCGCTGTTCACGTTGGTGTCATGGCCGAAAGTGCCTTCGACATAGCCGCGCACAACAGTGCGGCCTTCGTCATCGGCGCGCTCGATGGCGGAAAGCAGGCGGTCGATGGTGACGGCGACTTCGGGCGGAACGCCCTGTTTCTTGACCGTTTCGAATTCCTGCCTGGCGGTGCGCGTCTCGCCCAGGGCCGCATAGGCGCGGGCGATCTCGGCGCGGGCGCGAACATGATCCGGGTTCACCGCCAGCACGCGTTCCAGCGCGAAGACGGCATTGGTGTTTTTGCCCGTCTCAAGAGCGGAAAGGCCGAGAAGGAAGTCGTAGTCGGGATCGCCGGCGCGCTGGGGCTCGAGCGGTTCGAGCAGCGCGTAGGCGGCCTTGGCGTCCCCCTTGTCGAGCAGGGCCTTGGCATTGTCGGTTATCGCATCGGCACGCACTCCCCCTGCGGCCAGCAGGCCGGCCACAATCAAGGCGATGCGGATTCTGGAATTTCTATTCTTCACTGCTGAGCCCCCTTCCCGACAGGTACGAACCGGGATCACCGCTTGACAATCGGGCAAGGTTAAACGATTTGGGGCTTGCGGGCAATCTCATGAGAGTCTGTCAGCGTTTGCTTATAAGGCTTTGTATCACTGTTTGACCACGAACGATCCGGTAATCACGGACTCTGCGCGGACCAGCGATTCGGCACGCTGCAAATCCGGCTGCACGGGCGTCTGGGCCTGCGCCAGCCCTACGGGAACCAGCACCGACAGGACAAGAAAGCCCAGAAACAAAATAATGCGCATGCTGCCTACCCGCGATGGCGATGCTTCATTTTATTCAATTAATGCTTTATGTCAATAAGTTATGTTGTTTTTTTGACACAGAACATTAACCTTGTACGCGGGTGGAAAAAAACCGCCCGAGGGCGGTTTGTCTGTTGGGCATGCCCTCTACCTGACGCAATCCACGAAGTAGCGCACCTTTCCGTTGCTTTCATCCTTGACCAGACCATGAATGTCGGTCTCGAAACCGGGGAAGCGTTCGTTGAAATCGCGTGCGTATTGCAGGTAGCTGACGATGGTGCGGTTGAAGCGCTCGCCGGGTATCAGCAGGGGAATGCCGGGGGGGTACGGGGTGAGGAGGACGCTGGTGATGCGGTCTTCCAGCTTGTCGATCTCGACGCGCTCGATCTCGCGGTGCGCCATCCTGGCGAAGGCATCCGAAGGGCGCATCGCCGGCACCATGTCGGAGAGGTACATCTCGGTCGTCAGCCGCGCCACGTCCTTGGCCTTGTAGACGTCGTGGATCTGCCGGCAGAGGTCGCGCAGGCCGACGCGCTCGTAGCGCGGGTGCTTGGCGACGAATTCGGGCAGCACCTTCCACAGCGGGTGGTTCTTGTCGTAATCGTCCTTGAACTGCTGCAACTCCGTCACCATGGTGTTCCAGCGGCCCTTGGTGATGCCGATGGTGAACATGATGAAGAAGGAGTAGAGCCCGCACTTCTCGACGATGACGCCGTGCTCGGCGAGGTATTTGGTGACGATCGCCGCCGGGATGCCCCAGTCGGCGAAGTCGCCGTCGACATTCAGTCCGGGCGTGATGACCGTCGCCTTGATCGGGTCGAGCATGTTGAAGCCGTCGGCCAGCTGGCCGAAGCCGTGCCAGCGCTCGCCCGGTTTGAGCATCCAGGCCTCGCGCTCCTCGATGCCTTCCTCGGACAGGTCATCCGGCCCCCACACCTTGAACCACCAGTCGGCGCCCCACTCCTCGTCCACCTTGCGCATGGCGCGGCGGAAATCCAGCGCCTCGGCGATGGATTCCTCGACCAGCGCCTTGCCGCCGGGCTCCTCCATCATGGCCGCCGCCACGTCGCAGGAGGCGATGATGGCGTACTGCGGCGAGGTCGAAGTGTGCATCAGGTAGGCTTCGTTGAAGACGTCGCGGTCGAGCTTGCGGTTCTCCGAGTCCTGCACGAGGATCTGCGAGGCTTGGCTCAAACCGGCCAGCAGCTTGTGCGTCGACTGCGTCGAGAACACCATCGACTCCTTGCAGCGGGGCCGGTCGGCGCCGATGGCATGGTAGTCGCCGTAGAAGTCGTGAAAGGCCGCATGCGGCAGCCAAGCCTCGTCGAAGTGCAGGGTATCGACCCGGGCGTCGAGCATCTCCTTGATCTCCTCGACGTTGTAGAGGATACCGTCGTAGGTGGACTGGGTGATGGTGAGCACGCGCGGCTGGCCCTTCACCTTCGAGGCGAAGGGATGGGCGGCGATTTTTCGCTGGATGTTTTCCCAGGCAAACTCGGCCTTCGGAATCGGT
>JADFDL010000258.1 GCA_018262875.1 Rhodocyclaceae bacterium
GCTACGTGTTTCGCCGCGCGACTTCTTCGTAGCCCGGGTCGAGGCCGTAGGCCAAGACCCGGGAGTTCCTTGCGAGGCTGTTCCCGGGTGTCGCAATGCTCCACCCGGGCTACGTTCAATCGCGATGCATCTCGCGTCGTTGCAAGCTCCCTCTCCCCGTCCCTACGGGGAGAGGGCTGGGGTGAGGGGCAATTGGAAATCGCGATGCATCTCGCATCGTTGCAAGCTCCCTCTCCCGGCAGCGGGTGCCCGAAGGGCATGCAAGGCTGAGAGGGCTGGGGTGAGGGGCAATTGGAAATCGCGATGCATCTTGCGGTCCCGGGCTTCGCGCCATAGGCGCTCCATCCCGGCTACGTGTTGTTGCGGTATTACGCGGTCCCGGGTATCGCTGCGCTCAACCCGGGCTACGGTTTACGTAGCTACGTGGGGAAGTCGAACTTGTACGCGGTCGCTTTCGCCGAACTGCGCTGGGCGAAGCGCTCGGCGAAGGCGCGCAACTGCGGATAGGGATCGAGCGGCAGCACTTCGCGGAATTCCAGGTGCTCGAGCAGGCAGAACAGCGAGTGTTGATTTCCGTCTAAATCTGAGCCGGGTTTTCCATCGAATTTTGAGCCACCCGTTGGGGGCAGTTTAGGTCACTTGCGGCGGTTGGCGGTGGCGGGTTTCTCCTTCTGCGCGTTGGCAGTGTTGTGGCGGAAGCGGTAGCTGTCGTTGCCGGTCTCGATGATGTGGCAGTGGTGGGTCAGGCGGTCGAGCAGCGCGGTGGTCATCTTGGCGTCGCCGAAGACGCTGGGCCACTCGGCAAAGCTGAGGTTGGTGGTGATGGCCAGGCTGGTGTGCTCGTAGAGTTTGCCGATCAGGTGGAACAACAAGGCACCGCCCGCCTGCGAGAACGGCAGGTAGCCGAGTTCGTCGAGGATGACCAGGTCGGTGGCGATCAATCGGCTGGCCAGTTGGCCTTGTTTGCCGGCGGTCTTTTCCAGCTCCAGGGCGTTGACCAGTTCGATGGTCGAGTAGAAGCGCACGCGACGCTGCTGGTGGGTGATGGCCTGCACGCCCAGGGCGGTGGCCAGGTGGGTCTTGCCCGTGCCGGGCCCGCCGACGAAGACGAGGTTGTGGCGCTGGGCGAGGAAGTCGCCCCGATGCAGTTGCCGGATCAGGGCTTCATCGACGCTGCCCTGGCCGAAGTCGAAGGTGCTCAGGTCGCGGTAGTGCGGGAACCGGGCGGTCTTGAGCTGGTGGTTGATGGAGCGCACCTGCCGTTCGGCGGCTTCGGCCTTGAGCAGGGTCTGCATCAGCGGCACGGCGGCCTGGTAGTGCGGCCCGCCTTGCCGGGCCAGTTCGTCCAGGGCCTGGGCCATGCCGTACAGGCGCAGGGTCTTGAGGGTGGCGAGCATGGCCTCATGCGACATGGCGGGCCTCCCGGAGTCCGTCGTAGCGGGAGGCGTTGGCCTGCGGCTCGACCTGCAGGGCCAGGGTAGGCGGCGCGTCCATGGGTTGCGGTGGATCGGCCCCGAGCAGGCGATGGAGCAGGTTGAGGATGTGCGGCTTGGAGGGAGCGCCGGCCTCCAGCGCCAGTTCGACAGCGGCGAGGACGGCCTGCTCGTCGTAGTTCAGCACCAGGGCGAGGATCTCGACCATCTCCCGGTCACCACCGGGACGCTTGAGCAGCACCGCCTGCAGGCGGCGGAAGCCGTCCGGCAGGTCGGCGAAGGGGGCGCCGTTGCGCAGGGCGCCGGGCTTGCGCTGTACCACGCTCAGGTAATGCCGCCAGTCGTACAGCGTGCGGCCGCCGCCGTGCGATCGCTGGATGTGGCGGACATGCTCGGCGATGAGCTGGCCCTCGGCCGCCACCACCACGCGGTCGGCATACAGGCGCACGCTGACCGGACGGTTGGCGAAGCTGGCCGGGACGCTATAGCGGTTGCGATCCACATGCACCAGGCAGGTCGGCGTGACCCGCTTGGTCTGTTCGACGAAGCCGTCGAAGGGGGTCGCCGCCGGCATCAGCGCCGACTGTTCGTGCCGCCAGAGCTGGGCAATCGTCCGATCCCGCCACTCCGGGTGCGGCAGTTCATCCCACAGTTCGCGGCAGCGCTGTCCGAGCCAGGCATTGAGGGCCGCCAGCGACGGCATCGGCGGCACCGTCGGCCAGAGGCGACGGCGGGCGTCGAGGACGTTCTTCTCGATCTGGCCCTTCTCCCAACCGGAGGCCGGGTTGCAGAACTCGGGTTCGAACAGGAAATGGCTGGTCAGGGCGGTGAACCGGGTGTTGACGTCGCGGACCTTGCCGGTGCGCACCTTGTCGACCGCCGTCTTCATGTTGTCGTAGATGCCGCGGCGGGGCACGCCACCGAACAGCGCGAAGGCGTGGTTGTGCGCGTCGAACAGCATCTCGTGGGTCTGCAGCAGGTAGGCCCGCAGCACGAACGCCCGGCTGTGGCTGAGCTTGAACTGGGCGACCTGCAGCTTGACCCGCTCGCCGCCTATGCGCGCCCAGTCCTCGCTCCAGTCGAACTGGAAGGCCTCGCCCGGTGAGAAGACCAGCGGCACGAACACGCCGCGGCCGACGGTGCGAGCCTGTTCCTGCTCGGCCTGGCGCCAGGCCCGCGCGAAGGCCGCGACCCGGTTGTAGGAGCCGGTATAGCCCCGCGACAACAGGGCGGCATGCATCTGCCGGAGGGTCCGCTTCTGCTTGCGCGGCGCATGCTGGTTGCTGCGCAACCAGGCCGACAGGTCGGCGGCATAGGGGTCGAGCTGGCTCGGGCTATGCCGCTTGGGGTAGCGCGGCTCGGTCTCGCCGGAGGCCAAGTACTTGGCAATGGTGTTGCGCGACAGCTTCGTGCGCCGGGCTATCTCCCGGACAGACAACTTCTCACGGAAATGCCAGCGTCGGATAACGCTCAATAGGGCCACGTCGATCACTCCTGAAATCTCCGTCCGGGGTACGAACGGAGGGTGACGGGAGGTGGCTCACTATTGGACGGAAATCCCTAGCCGAAGTGGCTCAGTTTTGGGTGGAAATCAACACGGCGCTGTTGTCGCGCATGGTCGCGACGAAAGCGCAGGCCGCGGATAGCGCGGCCGCGAGCGAAGGCCAACGCTATCTCGACCAGGCATGGTCATTGCTCGAACCCCTTTTCTCGAACAACCGCAACGAGGCGAAGCAGAAATGAACACCAATATCGGCAAACTCTATCTTCGTTCCGCGGCGCCGCTGCTGGCGTTGTCGGTGGCCATCGCTTCGGGCCTGATGCTCGGCGGTTG
>JADFDL010000259.1 GCA_018262875.1 Rhodocyclaceae bacterium
CGGAGAACCGCCTCGCCGACGCCCGCGAGAACATCGCCCGCGTCGAGGACATCTGCAACGAGCTGGGGCACCAGATCGAGAAGCTGGAGGGCCAGGCCGAGGTGGCGAAGCAGTACCACGAACTGCATGCTCAACTGACGCGGCGGCAGAACCTGCTCTGGCTCTACAAGCGCAATGAGGCGCGCGACCAGCGCGAGCGCCTGGCGCGCAGCGTCGAGCAGGCCGGCATCAAGCTGGAAGCCGAAACCGCCAGCCTGCGCGACCTGGAAGCCCGCGTCGAGACGGCACGCAGCGCCCACTACGCCGCCAGCGACGCCCTGCATGGCGTGCAAACCGAGATGTTCGCCGCCAACGCCGAGGTGGCACGGCTGGAATCCGAGCTCGGCCACCTGCGCGACCTGCGCCAGAAGGTCGAGTCGCGCCTGGCCCAGCTAGGCAGCGAGGACAACCATTGGCGCAGTCAGTCGGAGACGCTCGACGGCGACGAGGCACGCTGGAAGGAACTGCTGGAGAACGCCGCACAGCGCGTGCGGGGCGCCACGGCGCGCCATGTCGAGGCCGCCGCCCGCCTGCCCGAAGCGGAAAGCGCCCTGAAGGCGTCCGAGGAAGCCGCCAATGCCTTGCGCCGCGAACTGGCCCAGGCCGAGCAGGGCCTGCGCGTCGAAGAGGCGCACAAGAGCCACGCCGACAAGACCCTTGAATCGCTCTCTCAGCGTCGCGACCGGCTGGAAAGCGAACGCGGCCAGATCGCGCAGCCCGACACCGTGGCCCTGGCCGCCCTGCAGGCGCGCGTGGCCGAACTCGGCGCCCAGGTCGACGCGCGGCGCACCCGTGTCGACGAACTGCAGCAACGCCTGCCCGAGCACGAGGCACAGCGGCGCGAGGCGGCCGAAGCCCAGGCCGGCACGCAGAAGCGCCTGACCGAGGCGCGCGCCCGCCGCGACGCCCTCAAGCAGTTGCAAAGCCGCGTCCAGCAGGAAGGCAAGCTGGGCGACTGGCTGAAGCGCCACGGCCTCGATGCCGCGGAACCGATCTGGTCGAGCCTGAAGGTCGAACCGGGCTGGGAGACCGCGCTGGAAGCGGTGCTGCGCGAGCGCCTCGGCGCGCTGACGGGCGTCGATCAGTCGACTGCCGAGCGCGTGCTGGCCGATCCGCCGCCGGCGACGCTGGCGCTGGCATTTGCAAGCGATGTCGCGACGGCGGGCGAGACCGTCGGCCTGGATGGCGACGTGTCCTTGCGCGACAAGGTGCGCTGCGGCGACCCGCGCTGGGAATCCGCGCTCACCGAATGGCTGGCGGGCGTCTATGTGGCGAACGACCTTGGCGGCCTGGCGGCGCGCCGCGCCAGCCTGCCCGGCGGTCGCCTGTGGGTCAGCCAGGCCGGTCATGTCGTCTCGCGCCACAGCTTTGTTCTGTATGTTCCGGAAGCGCGCACCCATGGCGTCATCGAACGCCAGCGCGAGATCGGTCAACTGGACGCCGAATGCGTCGGACTGGAGGATGAGGCGCGCATTGCCGGAGCGACGCTGGTCGCGGCCGAATCCGGTCTGGCCGACCATCGCAGTCACCTGGCCGATGCCCAGCGCGAGGCGCAGGAGCTGCAGCAGACGGCGCATGCCTCGCAGGTCGAGGCGGTGAAGCTGGGCGAGGCGGTGCAGCGCTACGAGGCCCGCGTCGGACAGATCAATGCCGACCTGACTGAAATCTCCGCCGGCGAGGAAACCGAACGCAGCCGCCGGCAGATCGCCGACGGCGAGGTGGCGAGACTGACTTTGGTGGTGCAGGAGCAGCGCGGCAAGCTGGAGGCGGCGATCGAGGAAAGCCGCAAAGGCGATGCCGCGCTGCGCGAGCAGCGCACCGTCGAACAGGCCCTGGCGCGCGAACTGCAGGAATCGCGCTTCGCCGAACGCGAGTGTTCGGGAAAACTGGAAGAGATCGGCCGCTCGCGCGAAGTGGCGCGCGAGCAGATCGAGCGCATCGTCGCCGAGACAGCGGCGCGGCGCCAGGAGAGCGAGTCCATCAGCGAGGGCGCGACGGAACAGCATTTGCAGCAGGCGCTGGCGGCACGCCAGAGCCGCGAGGGCGCCCTGGCGACGCACCGCGACGCGCTGGAAGGCGCCGCCGCCGAACTGCGCCAGATCGAGGAGGCGCGGTTGAAGACCGAGCAGGGGCTCAACCCGCTGCGCGACCGGATCAACGATCTGCGCCTCAAGGAGCAGGCCGCGCAGATCAGCGAGGAGCAGTTTGCTGCCCGCCTGGCCGAGGCCAGCGCCAACGAAGAAGAACTGGCGCCGGATCTGACGCGCGAGATCAAGGAGCCGTTGCTGCAAGGCGACATCGCGCGGCTGTCCAGCGAGATCGAGGCTCTTGGCCCGGTGAACCTGGCGGCGCTCGATGAACTCAACACCTCGCGCGAGCGCAAGGGCTTCCTCGACAGCCAGTCGGAGGACCTCAACCAGGCCATCGGTACGCTGGAGGACGCCATCCGTCGCATCGACCGCGAGACACGTGAGCAGTTGCAGGACACCTACAACAATGTGAACCGCCAGTTCGGCATCCTCTTCCCGCAGCTCTTCGGCGGCGGCGAGGCGAGGCTGGTGCTGACCGGCGAGGAACTCCTCGATTCCGGCATCCAGGTCATGGCGCAGCCGCCCGGCAAGAAGAACAGCACCATCCATCTGCTCTCCGGCGGCGAGAAGGCGCTCACTGCCATCGCCCTGGTGTTCTCTCTGTTTCAGCTCAACCCCGCCCCCTTCTGCATGCTCGACGAGGTGGATGCGCCGCTCGACGACAGCAACACCGAGCGTTTCTGCGAGATGGTCAAGCGCATGTCGGCGCAGACGCAATTCCTTTTCATCACGCACAACAAGATCACCATGGAGATGGCCCGCCAACTGGTCGGCGTCACCATGCAGGAGCAGGGCGTCTCGCGCGTCGTCGAGGTGGACATCGAGGAAGCGCTGCGCATGAGCGACGAAGCCGTGCCTGCCTGATCGGAATTCGACATGAGCGACCTGCAACTTTCACTCATCGGCCTCGGCGCCGCCCTGGTGGCATCGGTTTTCGCCTACAACAAGTGGCAGGAACGCAAGCACCGTCAGATGGCCGATCGCGTTTTTCGTGGCAATCATCCGGACGTGTTGCTCGGGCGCCAGCAGGGCGAAGCGGCCGAAACCGATGAGCCCGGCGAGGAACGCATCGAACCGGCCATCCAGACTACTGCAGCGGAAACCGAGGCCGAAGCCGTTGCCGCCACCGCCCGTGGC
>JADFDL010000260.1 GCA_018262875.1 Rhodocyclaceae bacterium
GTGAAGCGGAATAGAGAACTTCGAAAGTTCGAGGGAAATGGTCGGAGTTGTATGGGGTTTGCAGCCGGACCCGCTCCCGCGCCGGCGGAGATTTTCTGGTTTACAGCCGTGGCGCGGGGGGAATTCAGTCGGGACTGTAAGTCTTTCAGAGATTGCTGTCAATAAAGGCCGTAAGCTGGGATTTGGAGAGGGCGCCGACCTTGGTGGCCTCGACATTGCCGTTCTTGAACAGCATCAGGGTCGGGATGCCGCGGATGCCGAACTTGGCCGGCGTCTCCTGGTTGTCGTCGATGTTCAGCTTGGCCACCTTGAGCTTGCCGGCGTATTCCCTGGAGACGTCGTCCAGGATGGGGGCGATCATCTTGCAGGGGCCGCACCACTCGGCCCAGTAGTCCACCAGGACGGGGGTGGCCGATTGCAGCACCTCGGCCTCGAAGTTGGCGTCGGTGACGTAGTGAATGTGCTCGCTCATCGTTTCCTCGCAATGTGGTGGGTGGCCGGCCGCGCAGGCGCCGGGGATGGGTCAAGGGTCGATTGGCGGTAAGACAGAGACAAAAGCCGGGAATTGCTTGTGCTTGTGCTGGCTATCCTAGCGAAAAAGCTGCCGCAAGGGAAGTGCGGAGATGGGGCCGGCGCCCTATGCTACTATCCGCCATCCCTTGGAAAACGAAGGAACACCGCCATGACTTATGTGGTGACCGAAACCTGTATCAAATGCAAGTACACCGACTGCGTGGATGTCTGCCCGGTCGATTGTTTCCGTGAAGGCCCCAATTTCCTCGTCATCGATCCCGACGAGTGCATCGACTGCACCCTCTGCGTGGCCGAATGCCCGGTCGAGGCCATCTTCGCCGAGGATGACGTGCCGGACGCACAGAAGCATTTCACCGCGCTGAATGCGGAACTGGCCAAGCTGTGGAATCCCATCGTCGAGCGCAAGGATCCCCTGCCGGATGCCGACGAGTGGGCCAAGGCAAAGGACAAGCTGGACAAGCTGGAACGCTGACATCCCGCGGCCATGCCCGAGGCCGCGCGCCCCGTCACAACCCTTCGCATCCCCCTCGCTGCGGATTTTGTCGAGCAGTGCGCGCGGCGCGTTGTCGCGGCCGGTGGCGGCCAGCTCCCCGATCTTTCCTCCCTGCTGATTGTCCTGCCCAGTCCGGCCCTGGCGCCCGAGCTGCGCCAGGCCTTGACCGCGGCGGCCGGGCGCGCCCTGCTGCTGCCGCGCATGGCCACCCTGGCCCAACTGGCGGCCGCTGCCAACGCCGGTGGCCAGCCGGACAGCCAGCGCCAACTGACGCTGTACCGGCTGTTGCACGAGCGGGACTGGTTCGCCGACAGCGCCCTGTGGGAGATCTGCGCCGAACTGATCGCGCTCTTCGACGAACTGAACGAGCGCGCCATCGGTCTGCCTCAGGATGAGAATGAACTGATCGCAACGCTCGAGTCTGCCTACGACGCGCGAGGTTCGCAATTGCTGCGCTTCGAGGCCGAGGTGGTGCACCGTCTCTGGCGGGCGGAGGCGTCCGGCCCGCCCGGCCGTCATGCCGCCATGGCCCTGGCCCTGGCGCGACTGGCCGACAAGGCGGCGGCACCCCTGTTCATACTCTGCGAGGGGGTGCCGCGGCCGGTCGAGACAGCCTTCTGCCAGGCCTGGGCAGCGCGGCAACCGGTGACGGTTTTCCAGCCGCAGCGCGAAGGGGCGGACTCGCCGCCGATGCGGGCGCTCAACTTCGTCTGGCCGCCTGGCGCGGGCGAGCCGCCGCCGCTGGCCAGCCGGGCCGATGCGGCGCGCGCGGCACTGCCGGCCAGCCCGCTGGCAGGCCGCTTGCGCCTGATCGGCACGGTCAGCCTCGAAGACGAGGCCATGGCCGTCGCTGCCGAGGTGCGTCGCTGGCTGGCGGCCGGCCGCCAGCGCATCGCCCTGGTGGCGGCCGATCGCGTGGCGGCGCGTCGCGCCCGCGCGCTGCTCGAGCGCGACGGCATTCTGCTGCAGGACGAGACCGGCTGGAAACTCTCCACCACGCGGGCGGCGGCGCTGGTCGATGCCTGGCACGAAGTGGTCGCGGCCGACGCCTATCACCGCGATCTGCTCGACCTCGTCAAATCCCCCTACGTTTTCGCCGGCCTGCCGGAAGAGACGCGGCAGGCTGGCCTGCTGCAACTGGAGGACGGGCTGGCGCGCCACAACCTGGCCTATGGCCTGGGCCGCTACGAGGCAGTGCTGGCGCGGCAGGCCGGCTGCGAAGAAGCGGTCGACATGCTCAAGCGCGTGGCGGCGGCGCGTCGCTTCATGCCGCGCGGCAGCGCCGCGATGGCGGATTGGCTGCTTGGGCTGGAGCAGTCGCTGGACAGACTGGGCACCTTGCCTGCCTTGCGGCAGGATGCGGCAGGGGAGACCCTGCTGGAACTGCTGCGCATGCGGCGCGAGGAGCTTGCCGCCGTATCGCAGAGACTGACTTTTGGCGAATGGCGCGAGTGGCTGAATCGCGAACTGGAAAGCGCCGCCTTCGTCGACCGCGGCATCGACAGTCCGCTCGTCATGACGCACTTGGCGGCCACCCGACTGCGCCGCTTCGATGCGGCCATCCTCATCGGCGTCGACCGCGACAATCTCGCGCCGGCGCTCTCCCGCGCGGTCTTCAGCAATCAGGCGGTGCGCAGCGATCTGGGCTTGTCCCTGCCCGCCGAGGCGGCTGCGCGGCTGCGCGACGACCTTGCCGGCCTGATCGCATCCTGCGGCGAGGTGACGGCCACCTGGCAGACGGTGCGCGGCGACGAGGCCAACCTGCTGTGCCCGGAGCTGAGCCTGTTGTCCGTGCTGCACGGCCGCGCCTGGGGCGACGACTTGATCCGCAAGCCCCCCGCCGCATGCGCATTTCCCCCGGGTGCCGGAACCGCCATGCCGTGCCCCGCCGCGCCGCAACGGGTGCCGCTGCGCCTGTCCGCCAGCGCCTACGCCAGCCTGATGGCCTGCCCCTACCAGTTCTTCGCGCGCCGCATGCTCGGCCTCTCCGAAGCGGAAGAGGTGCGCGAAGCGCTGGAGAAGCGCGACTACGGCGAATTTGTCCACCGCATCCTGCAGCGCTTCCATGCCGCGCATCCGCAGTTGTCCGGCCAGCCGGACGAGGTGCTGACGGCTGCCCTGGAGGCGATCGGCCGCGAGGTTTTCGCGCCCGAGATCGAGGAGAACTTCCTCGAGCACGCCTGGCTGGCGCGCTGGCTCGAATGCGTGCCGGGCTACGTC
>JADFDL010000261.1 GCA_018262875.1 Rhodocyclaceae bacterium
CACGCGCCTGATGATTCGAATTACGCATGATATTTCCTTATGTTAGTTGGCTTATGTAATGTTACATGAAATACCACATGAAGAAAGCCGCGATGACCGTGTCCCTCCCCAGTTTCCCGTAGATCGGGCTGAAGCCAGATATACACAATCCGCCCCTTGCCTGTTGCAAAAAAGCAACAACCGCATCCACATTCCCCCAGAAAAGCCGCTTTCTACTTGCTCCGCCAATGGCTGACTGGGCACAATGGCCTCCGACTTCTCCAGATTCTCGGGAAGCATGGCAGGCGGGGTGGGGTGGTGCAGTACCTTATGTGCACATGGCGCCAGCACAACCCGCCGAACTCTCAAACAAAGAGGAGATTCACACAATGCAAAAGAAACTCATCGCTGCTGCAGTGGCCGGCCTGATCGCCGTGCCGGCTCTGGCGCAGACCAACGTCACCATCTCCGGCAACATCCGCGCCGGCTGGGAACAATACAAGCTGAGCGGCAACGGTGGTCATGACGCGGAATCGCGCGTGTCCGACCAGTCGTCCGGCCTGCGCTTCAACGTCGTCGAAGACCTCGGCGGCGGCCTCAAGGCCTGGATGCAGCTCGATTACCGCGGCGCCGTGGATACGGGCAACCTCGCCAACTCCGGCAACTCCGGCGTCGGCTTCATGGGCAACTGGGGCAAGTTCACCATCGGCCGCTGGGACGTGCATTACAACGAAACTGCCGGCCTGCTCGGCGCGAACCGCGCCGGCTCCCTGCAGACCATGCTGCACAACGGCCTGCTCTCGCAAGTCAACGGCACCAGCATCACGAACGCCAGCCGCACGCCTAACATCCTGATGTGGGACAGCCCCAACTGGAACGGCTTCAGCGGCCGTCTGGCGTATTCGACCGCTTGGTCGGGTGGTGCTGCCAACGAAGGCAACAGCACGGTTGCTGCCGGCAACCCGGGCGGCGGTTCCGCCTGGACCGGTGCCGTTCGCTACCAGAATGGCCCCTGGGCCGCTGGTTACAGCTACTGGGCCGGCAATCAGGAAGCCCGTGGCGGCGGCCTCAACACGGTCGATCAGCGCGGCCATCGCCTCAACCTCGGCTACACCTTCGCCATGGGCCTGAAGCTCGGCATCGCCTATGACCGCAGCAGCCTGAACAGGAACAACAACCTCGGCGACAACCGCCGCAGCGCTTGGTACCTGCCGGTTTCCTACTCCTGGGGCCCGCATGCGGTGTACTTCCAGTACGCTCGCGCTGGCCAGATGACCAACGACGGCGGCACCAACAGCGGCGCCAACGCCTGGAACATCGGCTACGACTATGCCTTCTCGAAGCGCACCTCGGCCGGCATTTTCTACACCAAGCTCAACAACAACCGTGGCGGCAGCTACGACCTGTTCGCGCTTCCGGCGAACGGTGCCACCGCGACTGCTGCTGGCGAAGATGCCCGCCAGTTCTACATCGGCATGAACCACAGCTTCTAATCGTTGCGGCGCAAGCCGCTTCGTCTGAAGTTCAAAACGGCCGCCTTCGGGCGGCCGTTTTTTTTGCTACAGGAAACAGGGGACAGACCACGGTTTCCAATGACCTCTGTGCTCTGCGCTCTGTGCTGGGCGTGCTTCCCCTTGACAACCATTGGTCAGATTCATGGCATTGCCAAAATATTTGCTGAGCCGAGAGTCTTTATGAAACAGGTCAATATCCACGAGGCGAAAACCCATCTCTCCGAACCGACAGCCGCCGCCGAAGCCGGGGAGGAGGTTGTGATCGCCCGGGCCAACCGGCCGACGGTGAAGCTGGTCGCGATCGGGCGCAAGCCGGGCGCGTCGGCTTTCGGCTGCATGAAGGGAACGATCCGCTTTGTCGGCGACGTGGTTTCCCCCGTCGGAGAGGCCTGGAACGCCGATGTCTGAAGGCGTTCTGCTCGGACACCTATGTCTGTGCCGGCGGGGAGGGATTACGCCTGCCGCCCGGCGGCGGATCGAGCAGGCGGCAGGCGAGGATGGGCTGACGCAGGTTAGCCTGCACCGCAACAGGGTTTCGCGCTTTCAGAGCAGAACCAGGTTGTCGCGGTGGATGATTTCCGGCTCGTCGAGGTAGCCGAGAATGGCCTCGATCTCCGAACTGGGCGCACGCGCAATGCGGCGCGCCTCTGAACTGGAGTAGTTGCTCAGGCCGCGGGCGACTTCGCGGCCGTTGGCATCGCGACAGGCCACCGCCGCACCGCGCTCGAATTCTCCTTCCACGGTAGTGACGCCGACCGGCAGCAGGCTCTTGCCGGAGGCCAGGGCCTTCGCCGCACCTTCATCGAGGATCAGGCTGCCGGCCAGTTGCAGGTGATCGGCGAGCCATTGTTTGCGCGCTGCCAGCGGGGTGGCGGAGGCAAAGAGTAGTGTGCCGAGGGCCTCGCCGTGGGCCAGGCGCGACAGAACGTCTGTTTCGCGGCCGCTGGCGATCAGGGTATGAGCGCCGCTTCTCGCTGCCCGCTGTGCCGCCTTCACCTTGGTGATCATGCCGCCCCTGGAGATGCTGCTGCCGGCGCCGCCGGCCATGGCTTCCAGCGCCGGGTCGTCGGCGCGGTGCTCGACGACCAGCGTCGCGGCGGGGTCCTTGCGCGGGTCGGCGGTGAACAGTCCCGCCTGGTCGGTGAGGATGACCAGCGCTTCGGCCTCGACCAGATTGGCGACCAGCGCGCCGAGCGTGTCGTTGTCGCCGAACCTGATTTCGTCGGTGACGACGGTGTCGTTCTCGTTGATGATGGGGACGACGCCGAGTTCGAGCAGAGTGATCAGCGTCGAACGGGCGTTGAGGTAGCGCCCGCGGTCGGCCAGGTCTTCGTGGGTGAGCAGGATCTGCGCGGTCTTCAGGCCGTATTGCGCGAAGCAGGTTTCGTAGGCCTGGACCAGGCCCATCTGGCCGACAGCGGCGGCGGCCTGCAGCTCGTGCATGGCGTGCGGGCGCGCCGTCCAGCCGAGGCGCTGCATGCCGGCGGCAATCGCCCCGCTGGACACCAGCAGGACTTTATGACCGCTCCCGCGCAGGCGGGCGATCTGCTGCGCCAGTTCCTCGATGAATTCGCTGGCGAGACCGGCGCCGTTGTTGGTGACCAGCGCGCTGCCGACCTTGACGACAAGGCGGCGCGCCTGGCTAATTTTCCGTCTCATCGCTCGATTCCGTTCCCTGCAGATCGGGCTTCAGCCCGATGATCGGAGGAAATCCCCGCGGGACTTCGGCGTCCGTTGTCGG
>JADFDL010000262.1 GCA_018262875.1 Rhodocyclaceae bacterium
TGATCAGCACGTCGACGCCGCCGAGCTTTTCCTCGGCAGCATCGATCAGCGCCTGCACCTGATCTTCCTTGGTGACGTCGCAGAGCTGGCCGAACACCGGACGATCGCCGGCGATTTCCTTGAGCTTGGCGACAGACTCACCCAGACGGCGCTCGTGCATGTCGGAAATCACGATCGCGCGGCAGCCTTCCTCGACGCACTTCTGCGCCGTGGAGAAGCCGATGCCGGCGCCGGCGGCGGCGGTGATCAGGACGGACTTGCCGGTCAGCAGGCCGTGGCCGGGAACGTAGGGGGGAGGTGCTCGCATGATGTTGTCCTCGTCAGATTTGAATTACTTGCCGCGCGGTTCCTTGGGCATGCCCAGGGCGCGCTCGGAGATGATGTTGAGCTGGATTTCGTTGGTGCCGGCATAGATGGTGTCGGCGCGGCTGAACATGTAGATGCGCTGCAGGTGGGCGCGCGCGGTGTCGTCGCGCTCGTCGAGGATCTCGCCCTCGCAGCCGTAGACGTCCATCGCCAGCTTGCCCAGGTCGCGATGCCAGTTCGACCAGTAGTACTTGTACATCATGCCGGCGCGCGGCAGCGAGCCGTCCTGCGTGCCGGACAGCATGCGCAGCGCGTTGTAGCGCATCACCTTGAGGCCACTCCAGGCGGCGGCGATGCGCGCGCGGATCTGCGGGTTCTTGGCCGCGCCGTTTTCCTTGGCGGCCTGGCAGACCAGTTCGAACTCGTGCAGGAAGTGCATCTGCTGGCCGAGCGTCGACGCGCCGCGCTCGAAGCCGAGCAGCGCCATCGCCACGCTCCAGCCTTCGCCGGGCTTGCCGATGATGTGGTCGGCCGTGGTGCGCGCGCCGTCGAAGAAGACTTCGTTGAACTCGGCCGTGCCGGTGAGCTGGCGGATCGGGCGGATCTCGATGCCCGGCTGGTCCAGTGGCACCAGCAGGAACACCAAGCCCTTGCTGCCCTGGCTGTCGGGGTCGCAGCGCGCGACGACGAAGATCCACTGCGACTCGTGCGCCAGCGAGGTCCACACCTTCTGGCCGTCGATGATCCAGTCTCCGTTGGCATCCTGGCGCGCCTTGGTGCGCACGTTGGCGAGGTCGGAGCCGGCGCCCGGCTCGGAATAGCCCTGACACCAGAGTTCCGTGCCGTTCTTGATGCCCGGCAGGAAGCGCTGCTTCTGCGCCTCGGAGCCCATGGCGATCAGCGTCGGGCCGATCAGGCCCTCGCCGATGTGGCCGACGCGGCCCGGGCCGCCGGCACGCGCATATTCCTCATGGAAGATCAGCTGCTGCGCCAGGCTCAGGCCGCGCCCGCCATGCTCCTTGGGCCAGCCGACGCAGGTCCAGCCGCCTGCGGCGAGCTTGTGCTCCCACTCCTTGCGCAGCTCGGGAAACGCGTCCTCGTCGCCGGGGCCGCCGCGATGCTTGAGCGGGGCGAACTTGCCGACCAGATGCTCGCGCAGCCATGCGGCGATCTCGCCGCGGAAGGCCTCGTCGGCCGCAGAAAATTCGATTTGCATGATCGTTCCTTCCCCGGTTCAGGCGGCGTCGAGCAGCGCGCTGGCGATGCGTTCGCGCAGCACATCGGCGCTGCCGAGCCAGTGCGCGCTGGCCTGTGCCCGCTTGAAGTAGAGCTGGGGATCGTATTCCCAGGTGAAGCCGACGCCGCCATGCAGCTGGATCGCGTCGGCAGCGCAGTAGCAGTAGGTGTCGGACGCCAGCGCTTTGGCGGCGGCGGCTTCGAGCAGGAAGTCGGCCGCCAGCGCGGGATTCTCGGCGACGGCGGCGGCGCCGTAGATCGCCGAGCGCGTCGCCTCGATCTTCACCATCATTTCGGCGCAGCGGTGCTTGATCGCCTGGAACGAGGCGATGGTGCGGCCGAACTGCACGCGCTCCGAGATGTAGGCGACGGTCAGGTCGAGGCATTGCTGGGCGCCCCCGAGTTGCTCGGCGGCCAGCGCCAGTTGCGCCTTGGCAATGGCGCACGGCATGGCCGCAGCCACTTGCTGCGGCGTGGCGATCTGCGCGTCGGCGGGAAGCACGACGTTGTTCAGGGTGATGCTGGCGACGCGGCGCGTCAGGTCGAAATTCTTCAGCGGCGTGCGCGTGATGCCCGACAACTGGGAAGGGAAGGCATACAGCGCAACCGCACCCGTGATGTCGCGCGCCGGCACGATCAGCAGATCAGCCGTGGCGCCGTCGGCGACGACGGCAAAGCTGCCGTTGAGGACGTTGCCGTCAGCACCGACGCTGATCGCCGCATCGATGCCATTGTCACCCCGCGGCTGCCAGTCCATGCCCCGCTTGGCGAGGGCAACGGTGGCCGTCAGCTCGCCGGATGCGATGGCCGGCAGGTAGCGCTGCTTCGCCGCATCCTCGGCGACTTCGAGCAGCACCTGGGCGGCGAGGCCGACGGTAGCATAGAACGGCGCGCACAGCAGGCGGCGGCCCATCTGTTCCATGAGCAGCACCAGCTCGACGCTGCCGAGGCCGAGACCGTCATAGGCCTCGGGAATCGGCGTCGCGCACCAGCCGAGCTCCTGGCCGACCCGGGCCCAGACGGCCGCGTCGAAGCCGGTTTCGGTTTCCATCGCCGCGCGCACGGCGGCAGAAGAGCTGGCCTCGGCGAGAAAAGACTCGGCCGTGTCGCGGATCATCTCTTGGTCGGAGCTGAGGGCAAAATCCATGAGGGTCCTTATGCGTGCTCTTATGTGACACGGCCCCGACGCCATCCTTCGCGTCGCCGCGAAGGACCGGGCTGCGGGGCCGTTGTTTGAATCAGGAACCGTATACCTTCTGCGGCGGCACGGCTTCCTTGATCAGCTCGCCCACCACCTCGGTCAGCTCGGCCGGGTTCCAGCGCGCCTTCTTGTCGCGCTTGGGGCCGAAACGCCAGCCGTCGGCGAGCATCACCTGGCCGCCGGCGACTTCGAACACGCGGCCGGTGACACCCTTGGACTGCGCGCTGCCGAGCCAGACGACGAGCGGCGCGACGTTGGCCGGATCATAGTAGTCGAAGCTGCCGTCGGTCGGCTTCTTCATCATTTCGGCGAATGGGCCTTCGGTCATCAGGGTGCGCGCGGACGGGGCCAGCGCGTTGGAAGTGATGCCGTAGCGGCCGAGTTCGGCGGCCTGCACCAGCGTCAGCGTGGCGATGCCGCCCTTGGCGGCGGAGTAGTTCGACTGGCCGATCGAGCCTTGCAGGCCGGCGCCGGAGG
>JADFDL010000263.1 GCA_018262875.1 Rhodocyclaceae bacterium
ACTCGACGGCGAGCAGCGTGTCGTCGTCGTTTTCAGTGCGCGCCATCTCGAACAGCTCGCGCGAATCGCGCAGGCTCTGGTCGATCCCGGAGAGGGCGACGACGACGCCTTCGAGGGATTTCTTTTCGCGCCCCAGGTCCTGGGCGCGGGCGGCGTCGTTCCAGACGGCCGGGTCTTCCAGGGCCCGGCTGACTTCGTTCAGCTTCGCTTGCTTGGCATCGAAGTCAAAGATACCTCCGCAGATCCTGCTCGCGCGCGTGCAGGTCCGAAAGGCGATTGGCGAGGCTGTTGAGGCGTTCTGCTTCCATGTCGGTGCTAGACTTTCGAAACAACGAATTATACATGCTGCACGCTCCTCACCGGGGCTGCACGATGCCCCGACATGACTGAAGAACGCGCCCGCCTTTCCTCCTTCGGCCTGATCCTCCTCGCCCTGCTGGCGCTCGGCTGGGGCCTCAACTGGCCGATCATGAAGATCGTCCTGCGCGACGTGCCGCCGCTGACTTTCCGCGGCGGCTGCCTGCTGCTGGGCGGGCTCGGCGTGCTGCTGATCGGGCGGCTGGATGGCCAGTCGTGGGCGATTCCGCGCGGCGCGTTCGGGAAGCTGGCCATGCTGGCGGCGACGAACATCGTCGGCTGGAACGTGCTGATGGTGTACGGCGTCGGCCTGATGTCCTCGGGGCGGGCGGCCCTGCTCGGCTACACCATGCCGCTGTGGAGCGTCGGCTTCTCGGTGTGGCTGCTGCGCGAGCGGCTGACCCCGCGCCGCATCCTCGGCCTGGCGCTGGGACTCGCCGGCGTCGCGGCGCTGATGGGATCGGACCTCGGCCGCCTCGGCGCGGCGCCGGTCGGCGTGCTGTGCATGCTCGGCGCGGCGATGTCGTGGGGCCTCGGCGTGGTGCTGCTGAAGCGCTATGCGCTGAAGATGCCGACCACCATGCTGACCGGCTGGAGCATGCTGTTCGGCGCGCTGCCGGTCTGCGTCGCCGCCCTGCTGCTGGAGAGCGGGGAATGGCGCGCCGTCGGCTTCTGGCCGGCCTTCGGCCTCGCCTACAACGTCGTCGTGGCGTTCATGTTCTGCTACTGGGCCTGGAACCGCATCGTGCTGATGGTGCCGGTGGCGGTGTCCTCGCTGAGCTCGCTGATCACGCCGGTGATCGGCGTCATGGGCGGCATGTTGCTGCTGGGCGAGCAGCCGGGCTGGAACGAGTTGGCCGGCGCGGTGTTGATTCTTGGCGCGCTGGCGACGGTGCTGCTGCCGCAGCGGAAATGAAGAACGCGCGTTCTTGGCGCAACGAACTCACCCTGCGTGGATTGAATTCAGGCGTATATGTTGATAATATACATCCATGAGCGATTTTGCCGGGATCATTGGGTTTGATTGGGACGGCGGGAATGCCCGCAAGAACGAGAAACACGGTGTCTCGGCTGCTGAAGCGGAGCAGGTGTTTTTCAATTCGCCGCTGCTCGTATTGGAAGATGCGAAACACAGCAGCAAGGAATCGCGCTACCACGCCCTGGGCAAGACAGACGAGGGGCGACTGCTGCATGTCACATTCACGCTGCGGCAGGCCGGCAGTAAGATCAGGGTGATTTCGGCGCGAAACATGCACCGGAAGGAGCGGGAGATTTATGAAAAAGCAACTTAAGGCGGTTCCGAGATTTGCCAACGAAGCGGAAGAGCGCGTGTTCTGGGAAACGCACGATTCCGCGGATTACCTGGATTGGACCAGGGCTGAAAAGCTTGTGCTCCCCAATCTCAAGCCCACCACCCGAACCATCTCGCTGCGTCTGCCGCAGCACTTGCTCGACTCGATCAAGGCGGCGGCGAATGCGCGCGACGTGCCTTACCAATCGCTCATCAAGGTGTGGCTCCAGGAAAAGTTGCATAGTCATTGAGCCGGCTCGATGTGCTCCAGCACCAGCTACGCTGGCGAGGCCGTTGAATTCATTCACCTCCAGGCGTGCTGCGAACGCCCTGATCGCCGCTTGCCCGCATTGAAGGCGGGTGAAAGCTTACGCGGCGAGTTTCAAGGGCGCGATCTTCGCCACCTGGCGCTTGAGGGATTTCTCCGCCTTCCATAAGTCATGGTTCGCCTGCATGTGCAGCCAGGATTCCGCGCCGCCGCCCAGCGCCGCGGCCAGGCGCACGGCCATGTCGGCGCTGATGCCGGCTTTGCCGTTCAGCACGCGCGAGAGTGCCACGCGCGTCACGCCGATGCGCCGGGCGAACTCGGTCACGGTGATTCCGGTATCGGCGAAAACCCCATCCCGCAGCACTTCGCCGGGGTGGGGTGGGTTGTGCATCCGCGTCATGTTCGTTGCTCCTTTGGCAAGCTGCGCCCGCAATCGTTTCGCGTGTGTCGGCTGGATACCGGCCTTGCTCCCGGCGCGGAAGAACGCTTCAAGCCCCTTGTGCCGGAACGACTTGATCATGGTGCGATTGTATAGCGTAGCGATACGCCTGTTAATGACGGATCGTGTGGCTGGCCTGGAAAAGTCAGTCGCTGCGATACGGCGATGCCCGGAGTTGTGGGCTGGTAACGGTCAGGTGCGGAACAACGGCCAGGCGATGATCGCGGTTTCAAACTCGGCCATTCCGGACAGATGTCACACTCTAGAGCGACCTTGCCGGGATATAGCAAACATGCTATATTGCTGCCGTGACATACAACATCGAGTTCTTCAACGCCGCAGTGCGGGCGGAGATAGGCGGCTGGCCGGCCGGCATTAACGCCAGCTTCACCCGTATTGCCGAACAGATGGTGGAGTCCGGGCCGAACCTTGGCTTGCCCTACACCCGCCCATTCGGAGACGGCTTGTTTGAGATTCGTGCCAAGGGTCGGGAAGGCATAGGCCGGGCTTTCTTCTGTGCCCTGATGGGGCGGCAGATCGTGATCCTGCACGGCTTCATCAAGAAGACGCAGCAGACTCCCGCCAAGGAACTGAAGTTGGCGCGCAAGCGCCTGAAGGAGGTACAGCATGGCTAAGGCAACCCAATCCAAGGATCGCTACCAGCCGGTGGCGTTCAATCCCAAGACGCACGCGGCAAAGAAGCGCAAGACCGATCCTGCTTTCCGCGCCGCCTATGATGCGCTGGAGGACGAATTCGCGGCGCTCGCCGCACTGCTGCGGGCACGTAAGGATGCCGGCCTTACTCAGGAGGATGTCGCCGCGCGCAAGGTCTTCCT
>JADFDL010000264.1 GCA_018262875.1 Rhodocyclaceae bacterium
GGGCGTCGCGGACCAGGATGCGGGGTTTGGCTGGCGCGCCCTGATTTAGCCAGGAAGCACAAAGAGCGAAAAAAAATGCCGGCCCTGAGGCCGGCATTTTCATGACGGAAGAAGCGATTACTTCTTGGCGGCTTCCTTGGCACCTTCGACAGCGCCTTTGACGGCTTCTTTGGCCATTTCCTTGACCTGACCTTCCATACCGGCAGGCTGGGCAGGAGCAGCTGCAGGCGCGCCTGCCATGCCTTCCATGCCCTTCGGGGCTTCCATGCCGGCGGGTTGGGCCGGGGCGGCGGCGGGAGCAGCAGCCGGAGCCGGGGCGGCGGCGGGAGCCGGCGCAGCGGCAGGCTTGGCTTCTTCTTTCTTGCCGCAGGCGGTCAGGGCCACGGCGACGAGGGCAGCAACGAGGAGAGTGTGTTTCATTTGTGATTTCCCTTATCGATAAAAGAAAACGTTTTATTTACAACGACAACCAAAATTTTGGATTTGACCGGAACGGATTCAGATCAAGCGATTATTCTAACAAATTTATATAAAAAAACCATCCCAATACTTACCCGTCCGGGGCTATAGACCGATATGGGTTGCCGGGGCGCCGGGTGTCGACTCCCGCCATAGTTCTTCGAAGCGCTGCTGCCACTCATGGATTTCCACCGGATGGTCCAGCAGCATCTTGCCGCGGAAGTGGTCGACATGAAAGCGGATCACCCCGCTGGTCCCATCGGCCAGAATGAAGGCGTCGGCTACGTTGCGCAGCGGTTCGGAGGTTTGGCGGATGGAAAAGCTATGGCTGTAGCGCTTGAGCAGCGCCATCAGGCGTGGCGAGTAGCGGGTCAGGTGATCGAGGTCATGCAGGACGATGCGCAGGCTGCGATCCCGCCCGCCAGAGAGAAAGACGGCGATCGCATCCGCTCGCGCCCGCCGGTCGAGTTCGAGATCCTTGATGTCGGCGTCGAAGATGCAGAGCGCTTTCTTTGCCGCAGAAAAAACAGAATCTATCGCCTGCTGATAGGCGGCGCGGGTATCGAATGTTGCGAGCGGATTGTCCGGCATAGGGGCTCAAGCCTGAATGGTTCGCCGTTATCCTAGGACAAGGTCGGGATCGTTGCAAATTCCGCGGCCATGCATACAATTGCGCCTCCCGTTCCCCGACCTGCCGGAAATGCCCGTAACCATCATCGAATCGCTTGACCACGAATGCAGGGGGGTGGCCCGGCACGAGGGCAAGGCCATCTTCGTCGAAGGCGCCTTGCCGCGCGAGCGGGTGGTCTTCGCCAGCTATCGCCGCAAGCCGAACTACGAGCTGGCTACGGCAAGCCAGGTTCTGACGGCCAGCGCCCTGCGCGTCGAGCCGCGCTGCAAGCACTTCGGCATTTGCGGCGGATGCAGCATGCAGCATCTCGATGCTTCGGGACAAATGGCGGTCAAGCAGCGCGTGCTGGAGGATGCCTTCCGGCATATCGCGCGCCTGCGGCCGGAGGTGATTTACCCGGCCATTCATGGCCCGGGCTGGGGTTACCGCTCCCGCGCACGGCTGTCGGTGCGCCTGGTGCCGAAGAAGGGCGGCGTGCTGGTCGGCTTCCACGAGAAGCGCAGCAGCTATATCGCAGACATGGACAGTTGCGAGGTGCTGCCGCCCGCGGTTTCCGCGCTGTTGCCCCTGCTTCGCCGCCTGATCGGCGCGCTGTCCATTCCCGATCGCCTGCCGCAGATCGAGGTGGCGGTGGGCGATGCGGTGACGGTGCTGGTGCTGCGCATCCTGCAGGCATTGACACCCGCGGATGAGGCGTTGCTGCGTACCTTTGCCGATGCGCATGGCATCCAGATCTGGCTGCAGCCGAGCGGTCCGGAGACGGCCCGGCCATTTCACCCGATCGAGGCGCCGCCGCTCGGCTATGCCTTGCCGGATTTCGGCTTGCGGCTGGAATTTTGTCCGAATGAGTTTACCCAGGTCAATCACGGCATCAATCGGATGCTGCTGCGCCGCGCCATGCATCTGTTGCAGCCGCAGCCGGGCGAACGCGTCGGCGACCTGTTCTGCGGCCTCGGCAATTTCACCCTGCCCATCGCGTGCAGCGGCGCCTTTGCCTTCGGCGTGGAAGGCAGCCAGATCTTGGTACGCCGGGCGGGGGAGAATGCCGCCCTGAACGGTTTGTCCGGCTTGACCTCGTTTGCTGTCGCCAACCTCTTCGAGGCGACGCCGGACCTTCTGGCCGGATGGGGACGGCTGGACAAGTGGCTGGTCGACCCGCCGCGCGAGGGCGCCATCGAGCTGGTCAAGGCGATCGGAGCGGACGGCCCGCGCCGCATCGTCTACGTGTCCTGCAATCCGGCCACTCTGGCGCGCGACGCCGCCGTATTGGTGAATGAGAAAAATTATCGGCTCTGCGGCGCCGGCATCGCCAACATGTTTCCGCAAACCTCCCACGTCGAATCCATCGCGCTGTTCGAGCGGGAATAAGCGGGCGTCCCGGCGCCCGCCTTCATTCTTTGCCTGCGGCGGGCCGTATAATGCAACAGTCGTTCCAGCGGGAGGGGAGACCATGAATCGCTCCATCATCACGGGCCAACGCCTGGCGGCGGTATTCCTGTTCGGCTGCGTGCTGTTCAACTATCCCGTCATTGCCCTCTTCAACAAGCCCGGCGAAATTGCCGACATTCCGCTGCTCTATTTTTTCCTGTTCGGCGCCTGGGCACTGCTGATCGTGCTGATGGCCTGGGTCATCGAGCGCAGGAGGGAATGAATGCTTCAGGGCTGGGTCATCGCCAGTGTTTCCTTCGCCTACCTGGGCGTGCTGTTCGCCATTGCCTATTTCGGCGACAAGCGCGCCGACGCCGGGCGCTCGGTGATCGCCAATCCGACCATCTATGCGCTTTCGCTGGCGGTCTACTGCACGACCTGGACCTTCTACGGCAGTGTCGGACGCGCCGCCTCGACCGGCATCGGCTTCCTGCCCATCTACCTTGGCCCGACGCTGATGGCCGGGCTGTGGTGGTACGTCATGCTGAAGATCATCCGCATCAGCAAGGCCAACCGCATCACCTCCATTGCCGACTTCGTCTCATCGCGCTACGGCAAGAGCCAGTTGCTCGGCGGCCTGGTGACGATCATCGCCGTGGTCGGCATCGTGCCCTACATCTCGCTGCAGCTGAAGGCGGTCTCGAACAGCTTCACCATCCTG
>JADFDL010000265.1 GCA_018262875.1 Rhodocyclaceae bacterium
ATCGCGCGTGGCTTGGTGAATCGCCCGCCGGTGATTCTGGCCGACGAGCCTACGGCGCCACTCGATAGCGAGCGCGCCATGGTCGTCATCCGCATCCTCAATGAAATGGCGCGTCAGTTCGAGACCGCCATCATCGTCGTCACCCACGACGAGAAGATCATTCCGACGTTCAAGCGGATCTATCACATCCGCGACGGGGTGACCCATGAGGAAGTTGGCGAGGGGAGGCCATTCGAGTGAGGGGAGCAGAAATGACGTTACGCAGGCCTCGCGACATCTTGATCGGGAGATCGTGTGGGTCAGTGGACGGATACGGGACGGAAGGCGGTGGCTTTGGTGGCGATGTTTCGCGATCTATCGGCATGCAACTGCATCAAGTGCCGATACGGCGGCAAGCGCAAGTCGCTTTCCCTTGGGACCTATCCGGACGTCCCATTCACACGCGCTCAGTCTCGCCATCGGGCGGCGCGGCGGTTGCTCGCGGCCGGCGTCGATCCGTCGGCCGGGCGGCGCCAACTACGGGGTATCGAGGGCGACAAGCCTGAGGTCGGTTGTGAAACTTCCGGGAACTGGCTTCACGCCGCGCAGGTGGTTTGAGATTGGTCCGAAATGCTCACTTATGGTGACTCAAAGCCTTGCTTCATAAACCATCCGCCAGGCTCTAAGGGCGATGGAGGGCGGCTATCGGGATGTAGCGGCGGTCATAGGACCTGACTGGTATGCGGCTCGCGCTCAACTCTTCCCGCCGAGTAAAACTCCACGAACATCCTCATCGGACCGAGTGGCGAGACTTCGTGAGGCTGCTCGGGACTGACGATGCCTGGCACGCCGACCAGCAAAACCTGTTCGCTGGGCGGTTCCAGAATGCGGTAGAGCAGGCTGCCCTCAACTACGTGTATGAGCGCCCAGACACCGGCTTTGGTGCGGTGCTCGCGGCGCAGACCTGCCGGCAGGCTGTCCTGATCGAAAATCGGCGTCTGCTTGTAGGCAGTGAGTCCAGCGGGAAGTAAATTGTTCACAATCATGCCTCCGGCGTCGCGTGTACCAGGCGCTGACCGCTGGCAAGCAGCACGCCACGACTGCTGGCAACCCCCATCTCGATGCTGCGGGCAATGCGCTCGGCACGCTCAACGAAGACGGCTGCGGCCTTCGGGGTGCAGACTTCGCGGGCCGTCTGCCTGAATAGCTGAAGCCAGCGATCAAAGTGCGCCGCCTCGACTGGCAGCGCCAAATGCTTCTGCATGGGCGATCCATGGTAGCGCCCACTCATCAGGACTACCGACGACCAGAATTGACACAGGCGCTGCAGGTGGTGGTCCCATTCCGAGATGCGTGCCGCGAATATTGGGCCAATCAGTTCGTCGCAGCGCACCCGGGCATAGAACGCATGCACCAGCTTCTCGATCATCACCTCGTCAATACCAGTGTCAGCCTGGAGTTGCTCAACGATCCGGGTTCGCCTCTCGGCTTCCGGCTGTGTGCTGCTCATGTAGTACCCATTGGCCGGTACTTCGAGACGTTGGTTTTTCGCCGCCCCAATAGGCGGGCATAGCCCTCAATATCTGGGACAAGATCGGCAATCGTGAACTGATCAAGATGCCGCGCGAAGGCTTCCAGTGCGCCTGACAAGGCATGCCGCAAACCACAGGCCGGTGTCACGACGCAGGTGTTGGTCGCTGCGTCGAAGCATTCCACGAACGACCCGGTATCTTCCATGGCGCGAAATACTGATCCGACGTTCAGCACAGAAGCGGATCGCGCGAGTTTCAGTCCGCCGCCCCGGCCGCGCACGCTTTCGACGAATCCCTCGGCCGTCAGCCGCTGCGCCACTTTCATCAGGTGGTTCTTCGAGATGCCGTAGGCGCGGGCAATCTCGGCGATCGAATGATGGCCGTCCCGTGCTGCCAGGAACATCAATGTTCGCAAGGCATAGTCGGATTGAACGGACAGTCTCATAAAAGAGGTATAGCATATACATCTTTAATAAGCATCAACTTTGGCGACGTTGGCGACAACCGCCGACTCCTCAGAACCAGGGGGCAGGGTCATGCAGGAATACGCAACGACATTCAGCGTGAAGCGGCTGTGGACAGTTCTGGCGGTGGGCATGTTCGTCATGTTTGGCGTTCTGCTGCTGATGGGGCGGCAGATCTACCAGCTGGCGCCACCCATCCCTGAAGCGGTGACAGCGAAGAATGGCGAGACCTTGTTCACTCGCGCCGATATCGAGACTGGGCAGAATGTCTGGCAGTCGATCGGTGGCATGGAACAAGGGTCGATCTGGGGCCATGGCAGCTATCTCGCCCCAGATTGGAGCGCCGACTGGTTGCACCGCGAAGCGCAGGCGCTGCTGGCATTGTCGTCATCCAATGCTCCGACAGGCGTATCCCCGGCGCAAGCCGATGCCATCAGCAAGGCTGCGTTGCAGAACGAGATGCGTGCCAACACCTATGACCCCGCATCGGGCGTCATAACCGTGAGCAACACGCGCGCGTTGGCCATCAAGCAGGTGCAGGCGCATTTCGTCAGCCTGTATGTAGGCGATGACGCAGCCTCGCTCGATCTGCGCCGCAGCTATGCCTTCCCGGTCCATGGCCGGTTGTCGGCTACGGAAGCCAAGCAGCTTTCAGCGTTCTACTTCTGGACGGCATGGGGCGCGACGACGAACCGCCCTGGTCAGAACATCACCTATACCAGCAACTGGCCCCACGAACCGCTAGTGGGAAACACGCCAACCACCGGCACCTTGATGTGGAGCCTGGCCTCAGTGATTCTGCTGCTCGCTGCTGCCGGCGCGCTGATCGCCTACTACGCCAAGCAGTTCGATGTTTGGCGCGTCGACATGCTTCCGGAAAAGGGCATGGCAGCGTCGGATGTGCTGAGCGGTGCGACCATCACGCCTTCGATGCGGGCGACCGCGAAGTATTTCTGGGTGGTGTGCGCACTATTTGTGGCGCAGGTGCTGCTCGGCATCGTCACCGCACACTATGCGGTGGAGGGACAAGGGCTGTACGGCCTGCCGTTTGCCGAATATCTGCCGTACGCCGTCACACGCACCTGGCACACTCAGCTCGCCGTGCTATGGATCGCTACCGCATGGCTGGCGACCGGGCTCTACGTTGCGCCCATGCTGGCGGGACGTGATCCAAAATACCAGCGGTTTGGCGTCAATT
>JADFDL010000266.1 GCA_018262875.1 Rhodocyclaceae bacterium
CCGATCTCCTTGCGCGCATCGAAGTAGGTGAACACCGCCGTCGCCAGCCAGGCGGCGAGCACGGTGCCGGAGAGCAGGAACAGCAGGCGGCGGCGCAGGGAAGGTCTCACCCGGGCTCCTTGGGAATCATGTAGCCGACGCCGCGCACGGTGCGGATCAGCTCCGGCGACAGCTTGCGGCGCAGGTGGTGCACGAAGACTTCGACGGCATTGCTCTCGATCTCCTCGCCCCAGCCGTAGAGCTTCTCCTCCAGTTGCGCCTTCGACAGCACGCGGCCGGCATTGAGCAGCAGCGCATGCAGCACCGCATATTCACGCGCCGACAGCTCGACCGGGCGGCCCGCCCAGCTGACGCCGCGCGCCGCCGGATCGAGCCGCAGGGCGCCGTGCGCCAGTTGCGGCTCGGCCTGGCTCTTGCCGCGGCGGATCAGTGCGCGCAGCCGCGCCTGCAATTCACCCAGGTCGAAGGGCTTGACGAGGTAGTCGTCGGCGCCGGCGTCGAGGCCGGCGATGCGGTCGGGCACGGTGTCGCGCGCCGTCAGGATCAGCACCGGCACGGCATTGCGGGCGGCGCGCGCGCGCGCCAGCACCTCCATGCCCGACAGGCGCGGCAGCCCCAGGTCGAGCACGACGGCATCGTAGGCTTCGCCGGCCAGCGCCAGTTCCGCCGCACGGCCGTCCTGCGTCCAATCGACGGCAAAGCCGGCCTGCATGAGGCCGGCGCGGATGCCGTCGCCGAGCAGGCGGTCGTCTTCGACGAGGAGGATTTTCATGCCGGAATCTTACACGCCGTATCGCGGGAACTGACTTTTGCCGACGGCATCAGCGGGCCAGCCACCAGGCGCCGGCCGCGGCCCAGCCGAGCAGCAGCATGGCGCCCAGCCAGCGCTGGCCGGCAATCGCCTCGCCCGGCGCGCCCTGCTTGCGGCCGGTGATCATGGCCCGCGGCAGGTTCTCGCCGTGCAGCAGGCTGCCGACGAGGACGCCGGCCAGATGCACGCCCACCACGGCCAGCATCAGCCCGGTGACGAATTCGTGCAGTTCCTCCAGCCACTCGCCGCCCAGTTCCTGGTAGGTGAACCAGCCGCTCGCCCCGCTCGCCAGCGCCAGGATCAGCAGCAGCATGACGGCCCAGCCGCCGGCCGGATTGTGGCCGGTGTAATGCTGCGGCGAGAAGCGCAGCAGGCTTTTCAGGTAAGCGAGGGCCTGCCGCGGCCCGCGCACGAAGCTCGAGAAGCGCGCGTGCTTCGAGCCGACGATGCCCCAAAGCAGGCGGAACAGCGCGACCGCCGTCACCGTGCCGCCGGCGAAGACATGCACCAGGCGCCACGACTCGCTGTCACCGGTGGCCCAGGCCAGCGCGAAGCCGCCCGCCATCAGCCAGTGGCCGAGGCGCACCGGCAGGTCCCACACCAGTATCTTTTTCATGACGATCTCCTCTCAGTGTTAATCGCGCAACTCCGGCAGGGCGATTTCGCGTCCGCGGTAGCTGCCCTGCTCGGCACGGCTGTGGCAGGCCGTGCAGTTCGACGCGCTCTTAACGCGCGCATCGCGCCAGAGGGCCTGCGGCACCTGGCGATGCTCGCGCCGGAACCAGGCGCTGGCGGTGAGCCGCGGCGGGTCGCCCTCGCCGGCCATGCGGCTGCGGGCCGAGGCGTGGCGCACCAGGAAGTCCTCCAGCTCGCGCCGCGTCTTCTCGTCGAGGCTGGCGTTGTCGCCGTAATGCTTGTCGAGCCGCGCCATCACCCGCTTCCAGTCCGGCGCCGTCAGCAGCGCCGGCGGATAGGGCAGATGGCAGCTGCCGCACTCCGCCTTGAACGACGGCGGCGCATCGGCCGGCAGCGGCAGGCGATCGGCCCGGGCCGCCGTCGACAGGATCAGGGCGACGGCAAGCAGGGAAAGTTTCGCGGTTCTCATAAGCCCTCCGCCAGGAACTGGACGAAATCCGCCTTCTCGGCGGCGCTGCACTCGCGCCCCAGCACCTCTGTGCAGTTGCGGCGGAACCACTTCTCCGTCTTGGCCGGGTCGCTGAAGCGGGCGGCCTCCGCGCGGGGCGCCAGCGGCTTGATGGCCTTGCCGGTGACGGCGTGCTGGCCCGGTTGCACCGGCGAATCGGTATGGCAGGCCGTGCAGGCCGGCATCTTGTCCGAGACAGCGAAGCGCCGACTGTAGAGTTCGGCGCCGCGCCGCGCCGAGGGCTGGTAGCCCGGCGCCTGGCGGGCTGCCAGCTCGGTGTAGGTCTGCATGAGTTGCTGCGGAGTGGCCGCAGCGGCGGCGGCACTGGCCGCCAGCAGGGCAATAAACATGATTTGTTTCATGGCCGTTCCTTTCCCTATTGGCAAACACGCAACGGAGTTTCGGCGGGTCGTCTTAAAGACGGCTTAACGGCTTGAAACCGGGCTTGATTTGGCTCAAGGGCCAGCCCCGGACAGGCTGATATATTGACGCCTAAATATTATCGCTATTCGATATTCTCAATGGGTTTTTTCATCTCGAACATTGCATTTTCCTGTCGAATATATTTAAACTTAAAATAATTCGGCATTTGGCCTGAACGGGCCCTGGAAAGAAAGGCTTGGAAAATGCGTATTGCTTGCATCGGCGGCGGACCGGCTGGGCTGTATCTCGCCATTCTCATGAAGAAGGCGGACCCGGCCCACGACATCACCATCTACGAGCGCAACCGGCCGGACGACACCTTCGGCTGGGGCGTCGTCTTCTCCGACGCCACACTGGGCAACTTCCAGCTCGCCGACCCGGAAAGCTACGAGGAGATCACCCGCAGCTTCCACCACTGGGACGACTGCGACGTCTTCTTCAAGGGCCGCAAGATCACCTCCGGCGGCCACGGCTACTGCGGCATCGGCCGCCAGAAGCTGCTCAACATCCTGCAGGCGCGCGCCGCCGCGCTCGGCGTCAAGCAGGTCTTCGAGGCCGAGGTCGCCGATGACGCCGATCCCCGCCTGGCCGATGCCGACCTAATCGTCGCCGCCGACGGCGTGAACAGCCTGGTGCGCAAGAAGTACGCCGAACGCTTCCAGCCGGACATCGATGTCCGCAAGTGCCGCTACATCTGGCTCGGCACCCACCTCAAGCTGAACGCCTTCACCTTCATCACCGAGCCCTCCGAATGGGGCTGGTTCCAGGTGCACGCCTACCAGTTCGACCGCGACA
>JADFDL010000267.1 GCA_018262875.1 Rhodocyclaceae bacterium
CGTCATCTCGACCAGGCCGAGCGCAGTGAAGCCGTTCACCGACATGCGCGTGTGGTCGCGCACCAGCGCCTTGTTCAACTCGGCGAGCACGGCGGCCTTGTGCTCCTCGTTCTCCATGTCGATGAAGTCGAGGATGATGATGCCGCCGAGGTTTCTCAACCGGAGCTGGCGCGCAATGGTCTGCGCCGCTTCGAGGTTGGTCTTGAAGATGGTGTCGTCGAAATTGCGCAGGCCGACGAAACCGCCGGTGTTCACGTCGATGGTGGTCATCGCCTCGGTCTGGTCGATGATCAGGTAGCCGCCGGACTTGAGGTCGACGCGGCGCGCCAGCGCCTTCTGGATCTCGTCCTCGACGCCGTGCAGGTCGAACAGCGGCCGCTCGCCGGTGTAATGCTCGAGGAGATGCGTCAGTTGCGGCACGTACTCCTGCGCGAAGACGGACAGCTTCTGGAAGTTCTCGCGCGAGTCGATGAGGATGCACGAGGTCTCCGGGTTCGCCAGATCGCGCAGCAGCCGCTGGCCGAGGGTGAGGTCCTGATAGAGCAGGGCCGGCGGACGGGCGCTGACCGCGGCGCTCTTCGCCTCCGCCCACATCTTGCGCAGGTAGGCGATGTCGTTGGCAAGCTCCTCGTCGCTGGCCTTCTCGGCCATGGTGCGCACGATGAAGCCGCCCGCTTCGTCGGCCGGCACCAGTTGCTGCAACTTTTCCCTGAGCTGCTCGCGCTCGGCCTCGCCCTCGATGCGCTGCGAGATGCCGATGTGCTTCTCCTGCGGCAGGTAGACGAGCAGCCGGCCGGCGATGCTGGTCTGGGTGGACAGGCGCGCGCCCTTGGTGCCGATCGGGTCCTTCAGCACCTGCACGATGAGGTTCTGCCCCTCGGAGAGAATCTTCTCGATCGGCTTGGGTCCGTCGCCGCCGTGACCGTTGCCGCCATGGCCGTTCTGGCGCTGCTCCCAGATGTCGGCGACGTGCAGGAAGGCGGTGCGTTCGAGGCCGATGTCGATGAAGGCCGACTGCATGCCGGGCAGCACCCGCACGACGCGGCCGAGATAGACGTTGCCGACGAGGCCGCGCGAGGCGGTGCGCTCGATGTGCAGTTCCTGCACGATGCCGCCCTGCATGAGGGCGACGCGCGTTTCCTGCGGCGTGAAGTTGACGAGGAATTCTTCACTCATGTTGAGTGAAGTTTAACAGGAAGCCGGCGCCGCTCAGGTGCTGGTGTTCAGGCGGACATAGAGCTTGGCGAGCAGGCGCTTGACCTGCTCCGAGGCGCGAACGTAGTCGCCGTACTGCAACAGGCGCATCGCCTCGTCCTTGTTGCCGGCCTGGGCGGTCTCGACAATCCGGCCGGCGCACTGGTGGAAAAGGGCATGGTGGCCCTTCATGTCGCCGAAGGTGTCGATGGTGCCGAAGCGCTCGCCGCCCGCGCTGTAGATCCACTTGCCGAGCGGGCACTGATCGTCGCGGCAGATCACTTCGGCCTTGAGCTCCTCGCTGCTGGTGCCCTGGATGTAGCTCTCCAGCCGGGATTTCCATTTGATGTGCGCCTCGATGGCCGTCATGAAATTCAGGCCGGCCAGTTCCATTGAGGCATCGGCGGGCGGCGGAGCGGCCGCCTCACCTGGCTGCCCCAGGATGCGCTTGAACCAGTCGAGTGCACTCATGGATGTTCTCCTTTTTATATGGGATACCCGAAGCGTCGCAGAAGCAGGGCGGTTTCGTAAAGGGGCAATCCCATGATACCCGTATAGGAACCCTTTATTTCCTCGACAAATACCGCAGCACGGCCCTGGATGCCATAGGCGCCCGCCTTGTCGAGCGGCTCGCCGCTGGCGACATAGCGGCGGATCTCCTCCTGCTCCAGCGGACGAAAACACACTTCGCTGATATTGAGCAAGTGTTCTGCGCGCCCGCCATCGGAGATCACCACAGCCGTCAGCACGCGGTGGGTACGGCCGGACAGGCACTGCAGGATTGCCACGGCGTCGGCTTCGTGCTCCGGCTTGCCGATCACCTTGCCGTCGATTTCAACGGTCGTGTCGGCGGCCAGAACGGGGTAGGAAATCAGGTGTCTTTCACGAATGCGCCGCACGCCGGCCTGGGCCTTGGCCAGCGTCACGCGAACAACGTATTCCTCGGGACTCTCTTGCGGCAATACTGCTTCGTCGACATCGGGATCCTCGCGCGGAATGCCGCGGAACATCAACAACTCGAAGCGCACGCCGATCTGCGTCAGCAGTTCGCGCCGGCGCGGGCTGCGCGAAGCGAGATAGATGCGCGGCTCCAGGGTAATCATTCGCGATGGTAAGGATGATTTTTCAGCAAACTGGCGGCGCGATACAACGCTTCGGCCAGCACCACGCGCGCCAGGGCGTGCGGCAGCGTCAGACTGGACAGGCGCAGGGTCTCGGCCGCCGCAGCCTTGAAGTCCGGCGCCAGGCCATCCGGCCCGCCGATGACGAAGGCGACATCGTCGCCGGTTTCCATCCACTGGCGAAGCCGCGCCGCCAATTGCTGCGTGGACAGATCGGCGCCGCGCTCGTCCAGCGCCGCCACACGGCTGCGCGCCGGCAGCGCCGCCCGGATGCGGCCGGCCTCGGCTGCGAGCAGGGCTTCGACCGACTTGCCGCCACTGCGCGGTTCGGCCTTGATCTCCTTCAGTTCGAGCGGCAATTCGCGCGGCATGCGTTTGGCGAATTCCGCGAAGGCTTCCTCCGCCCATGGCGGCATGCGCGTGCCGACGGCAGCGACAAGCAGCTTCATCAGCCGGCCGCCGCGCTTTTCTTGCGCGCGGCGGGACTGACCGACCAGAGTTCTTCCAGGTTGTAATAGCTGCGCACCGCCGGCTGCATGATATGCACGACGATGTCGCCGAGGTCGACGACGATCCACTCGCCGGTCCCCTCGCCCTCCATGCCGACGATGTGCCCCCCGGCCGCGAGCACCTTGTCCTGCACGCTGCGGGCGAGCGATTTGGTCTGCCGCGCCGAATCGGCGCTGGCAATGATGATGCGGTCGAAAAGGGGGGAAAGCCTGGTGGTGTTGATGACTTCGATGTCGCGCGCCTTGATGTCCTCCAGCGCGGTGACGGCGAGCTTCTGCAGTTTTTTGACGTCCATTCTAATTCCGGTAGAGCTGTTGCCGGTCAATATACTCCCGCACCG
>JADFDL010000026.1 GCA_018262875.1 Rhodocyclaceae bacterium
ACCCGGCGGTGCTGGCCGCGCAGGAGCAGGGCAAGGCGGTGGTGCAGGCCGAGCAAATCAAGGCGCAGACGGCGCAGCAGAAGATTCAGAGCGACGAGCGCATCGCCATCCACAAGATCGAAAAGGAAGCGACGACCGACCTCCAGAAGCAACTGCTCGCCAATCAGGCGAAGCTCCTGATCGAGAGCCAGCACGCTGCGGTGGATGAGGCGCGACTGCAACTGGATCACCAAAAGAACATGATGGAGCAACAGGCGCAGGCGTTCGGCCAGAGCATCGAGCAGATTGTCGGCCAAAAGCTAGACATGACGCCGATCATGGAAATGGTCCGGCGGGTCATGGACGAGTTGCAGGCTCCGCGCGAGGGTGAGATTGTGCGTGGCCCCGACGGGCGCGCCGTTGGCGTGCGGTCGGTGCGCAGGAAACAGCCGGCCATCAACTGATGCGGGTGCTAGTCCTGCTGCTGTTCGCGCTCCCGGCGTGGGCCGGCGAGTTCCCGGTATGCGAGAAGCGTGCCCAATATGCGCGGATCGAGTTAGTAGACGCCTTCCCGCCGACTCAATGCGTGGTGGAGGCGTGGGAGGCGAATCCGGCGCATGGGTTGCTGGCCGCGCTGGGTCTGGTGACGCTGACGGCCGTCATGGGCTCGTGCAACCGCTATGCAGAGGGCGGCGAGCGGTCGCGGATCGTGTTCAAGCTTGGCGTACCGAGCGAGGGCGCTGACGAGGTGCTGGGCCATGAGCTGCGGCACTCGTTCGCGCCGCGCGAGTTCCACCCGCCGCTGCTGCCGATGGTGACGCTGCCGTGCGAGTGATCGTGCTGGCCCTGCTGCTGGCTGGTTGTGCGGCCCCGGCCGCGCGCGTCATGCACGTTGTGTGGGTCAAGGACGACGCCCGCGCGCCGTACTCGGAGCGGATTGGGGCCGATAACTGCTACATCGTGACGCGGACGGACTCGGTGCCGTTCGCGCAGTTTGGTGCGCTGTTCAGGCGCTGCTTGGAGACTAAATGACGACCTCGATCACTACTCGCGCGGGCAAGGGGTCGCCGCTGACGCATGCCGAGGTAGACGCCAACTTCACGAACCTACAGACGACGGCAGACGCGGCGCTGCCGACGGCGGGGGGGACGCTGACGGGCGCTCTCACGCTGCCATACGTCACGCTGACGCACGGCACGATCACGGCCGCGCAGCCGACGATTGATGCGTCGGTAACGTGGAATAACTCTGGCGTCACGTTCACCGGGTGGAAGTTCAACGTAACGGATACCGCGAGTGCGTCGGGTAGCCTGCTGGCGGATTGGCAGGTTGGCGGGGCCAGCAAGTTCAATGTAGACAAGTCTGGAAACATCCAGATTGCCGGGTCGTATATCAACCTCGGCGGATCGACAAGTTCTTATCCTCGCGTTAAGGCGAGCGGGAATGACGTTCAAGTCTTAACCGCCGACGACAACGATCTAACAGGATTTTCGGCGGCGAGTGTGATTGTTACCGGCGGCGGGCTTGCGTCTGCCTCTCTTACGCGCGGATCTGGCGTGCAATTGGGGTCTACGAACTTCGTCAAATGGTCGAGCACGACCGCGTACAGCGGCACAGGCGACGTATATTTGTACCGAGACGCCGCAGCGAATCTCGCACAACGCAATGGCACGAACGCGCAGACGTTCCGCGTCTACGGCACCTACACTGACAGCAGCAATTATGTCCGCGCGTCGCTGGCGGCGACTTCAACGACGGTAACGCTCGCGGCCGAGACGGCGGGGACGGGCGCGGACAATATTGACGTAAACATCAACACCGCCGGGAGTGGTGTTACATACATTGGCGCATCTGGCGGCAATGCGATGTTTAAGGTGGCGCCGGTCAGTACCGCAATATATTTCGGTGAGTTGGGCGTTGCGTGGACGGTGTTTATCCAGCGCAGCGGTAATCGTCTCTCGTTGGCGAAGGACGCAAAGCTCACATGGACAAATACGGACGGCGGTGCCGACGCGACGCAGGACACTGGACTAGCGCGCAACGCTGCTGGTGTCGTCGAGGTCAACAACGGAACGGTCGGCACGTTTAGCGACATCAAGGTTCGCAACGTCCTGGCGGCCGGTGGTAATGGCTCCTACGTTCAGACGCCGAGCATGACGGTGACGAACCTCCCGTCCGCTGCGACGGCAGGCGCTGGTGCGCGTGCGTTCGTGACGGACGCGACCGCGACGACGTTCCTCTCGACGGTTGCGGGCGGTGGGTCTAACAAGGTGCCGGTTGTGAGCGATGGCACTAACTGGTTGATCGGATAATGGCTACCTACACGATTGACACCAGCAACGCCGAGGAAAAGGCGCTAGCATTCGTCGTTGCCCAACGCAACGCGCAGCGGGCTGCGGAAGATCCGCCGAAGCCGCCGCTGACGAACGCGCAATACATCGACCAGATCCTCGTGAGGCGCTCGCTGCTGGCGTTCCGCGACGCGATGAACGCGGCCGAAGCAAAGTCCGTTGCCGACGCCTACGACGCGGCCAACAACGCCACGCAGAATCAGGTTAAGACGATCCTGGGTCTGTAAATGGCCTACGTCGCCACTGGCTACTGGGTTGACGGCTACGCGGAGGGGGATGGGGCAGTATCGGTAGGCTCGGCGCATGGCCGACGCTATCGCAGCCCTCGTCATTACACGATAGGCGACAAGCATTACGTCGTCTATGACGACAACGGGCTGCGCCTGCTGCTGGCAGAGTTGTTGCAGAAGGAGAACGTCCCGGTCGCCAAGAAGCTCAAGATCAAGGCCGAGCCGGTGCGCGTGTACGAGCCGGACGGCGTGCCCATCCAGTCATGGGACGCCATCGAGTTGCCGCGGGTGAATATGGCGACCGCTGATGCGCTAATCGCGCAGTCGGTGAAGTTTGGGCAGGACGAGATTGTTAGCGCCATCGAGCAAATGATTCGCAGGCGACGAGAGGAAGAGGAAGAGCTGCTGATGCTGGCGGCGTTCCTCCATTAACGGCTTTAGGGGGCGACATGGCGGCTGCGGCATCCATTGTGGTGGCGAAGGACATGCTGATTGCCTCGGGGCAGATTGCCCAGGCCGACCGTGAGATGGCGCTCAAGCACAATATGGCCGCTATCCAGCAGCAGGCGAACGCGATTGGGGCCCTGAATGGCTGACAACACTTACCGGGATGATCGCGATCCGCGCGCGTTCGCCGCCGACGAGATTTCTGGCGTCTTGTGGCCGCGCGTCAAGGTCGCTTTCGGGGCCGACAACTCGGCGTCGGACGTTTCGACCTCCAATGGGCTGCCGGTGAACAATCTGGCCGGGACGGCGCTGATTGGGGACGTTGGGACGCAGTACCGGGCGAATGCCACGGGGGCCGCATCGAGGTCGCACCTGATTAGCGCGAACACGACGAACGCTACGGTTGTGAAGGCGTCGGCGGGCCGGCTGCTGGGCTGGTCGGTCTACAACACTAACGCGGCTGTTCGCTATGTGAAGCTCCACAATCAAACCACGTCGCCGACGGCCGGCTCGGGTGTGGTGCAGACGATTGCCGTTCCGCCGAATAACTGCCGCGAGTTCAACATGCCGGGCGGAATCGCGTTCACGACGGGGATTGCGTTCACTACGACGACCGGCTCGGCGGATAACGACTCCGCCGCTGTCGGCGCGGGCGATCTGGTGATCGACCTGTTCTACATGTAGGGGGAGACATGGCGGCTGCGGCATCCATTGTGGTAACGGGCACGATTGGCAGCCTGCCCGGCGGCAGTCGCACGATTGGCCCTCTGACGCTCACGAGCGCGGCGGCGTCGGGCGTGGTGCAGCAGACGGTTTTGCAGAACGGCGATAACACGATCACGCTGCCGACGAACATCACGCCAAGCGGCTGCATCATCATCCTGCCGTCGTCGAATACCGCGCTTACCACGCTCAAGGGCGATGCTGGTGATACCGGCGTGGCTATCGGCAAGGTCGGCTTTGCGGTGCTGAACTGGGAGACGGCGAACAAGCCTACGTCGTTCATCCTCAATTCGGCGGCGACGCAGACCGGTCTCACGACGGAGATTCTTTTCTGGTGAACAAGGACGAGGAAATCCGGCGCGGCCACAACGCCGGGCGGATCGTGAACGACCCGCTGTTCGTGGAGGCTGTGGAGGCCGTCCGCGGCCGGCTGCTGTCGATCATGGAAACCGCCAAGACGGACGAGGCCACGCTGCACGCGAAAACGTGCTTGGGCCTCCTGAACGACATTCGGCAGCACCTGGTGCGCGTGATGACCGACGGCAAGTTGGCCGCCGAGAGCATCAAGCTGGAGCAGGACAAACGTAGCTGGTGGCAGCGGGTCGCCTGAGGCCCATCGCCGACTGAGAAGCCGCCTTCGGGCGGCTTTTTTATTGCCCGGAGGTTAAGTGGCTGAGCCGATCAGTGAGCAGTCCGTCGAGTCCGCGCTCGAGAGCGCCTTTGGTAACGCTCCTGCGCCTCAGAAGGTGCCGGCGAAGGAGACTGCGCCCGCACAAGACGCTCCGGTGGATGAGCCTGCGGCTGAGGCTGCGCCGGTTGAGGAAGCCGAAGCCGAGCCGGTAGAGGCCGCCGAGGCCGAACCTGCGCCTGAGCCGGAACCCGAGTTCGAGATTGAGGTAAACGGCGCGCGCGAGCTGGTTCGCGGCAAGGACCAAATCCGCGAATTGCTACAGAAAGGCCGGGACTACTCGCAGAAAACGGAGGCTGTTGCCCGCGCCCGCGATTCGATCATCGCGCAGGCGCAGCAGCAGGCTATGGCGGCGCAGTTTCAGGGGCAGGCGTGGGAGGACATCACCGCGATCCGCGCCCTTGACTCCCGCCTGGACGAATACAACAAGGTTGACTGGGCGACGGCGTTCGACACCGACCCGTTCAACGCACTGAAGTTGAAGGAGCAACGCGATCAGCTTCGCGAACAGCGCAACGCGAAGGTAGCGGAGTTCCAAGCGAAGCGGCAGCAGTTCGAAGCGGGCCAAGCGCAGGCAGCCCAGCAGAGACTCGCCGCGGAGCAATCGGCCTTGCTCAACAAGTTGCCCGAGTGGCGCAACACTGAGCAGGCGACCAAAGAGCAACGCGAGATTGCCAACACCCTAGCGCAAAGCTACGGCTTCAACGAGGCCGAGATCGCCGGATTGGTAGATCACCGCATGGTTATGGTCGCAAGGGACGCCATGAAGTACCGAATGCTGCAGGCGAACAAAACCGCTAAGGTGCAGCAAGTCCGCACAGCTCCGCCTGTGATCAAGCCGGGCGCGCAGCAGGACAAAGGGAAGGTCGAGGCTCGTTCGGACCTGAAACAGTTCCGCGAGGCCGGCCGCAAAGGTGAACACAGGACGCAAGAGCAACTGCTAGAAAAGATGCTCGGGCGCGCCTTCAAGTAGCTGAGGCTACCAAAATGACTCAATTCGCTGGCACTACCGACACGTTCGACCTCTCGACCCTCAAAGAGTCCCTTGATCCGGTCGTGTGGAACCTGTTCCCGATGGACACCTACTTTACGTCGAATATCGACAAGGTGAACGTCACGAACACGCAGCACCAGTGGGTGTTCGACACGCTGAACGCCGCCGCCAACAACAAGCAGATTCAGGGCGACGACGTTACCGCTTCGACCCAGGGCACGACCACGCGCGTCAGCAACTATACGCAGATCGCGCGCAAGGTCGTCGTCATGTCCCGCACGGCGCAAGACGCCAACACCGTTGGTGGCAATGCGCTGGGCCGGGAAATGATGAAGAAAATGAAGGAGTACAAGCGCGACGTTGAGTTCGACGTTCTCGGCCGTCAGGGTTGCTCGGCCGGTGCGACGAACACGGCGGCGGCCTCGGCCGGCGTTTGCGCGTGGATTTGGGGTACGGGCGCGGACGTTCCGGGCAACACCGTGTACCCGTCCACCGGCGGCACGGGCGGCAACACGACCGGCACGACCCCGAGCTACGCCTCGTCGGTCTGCTCCGGTCAGGTTGACGGCACGACCTCGTCCTCGTCCGTTGTCCTCGCCGATATCACTTCGGCGGCGGAACTGGCGTGGACGGACGGCGGTGAGCCGGACGTGATCATCGCTTCGAGCGCGCAGAAGAAGTACATCGACCAGCTCAGCTCGCTGGCGACGCGGACGGCAGACATTGGGCGAGCCGACATGCTGTCGATTCAGGGGTCGGCGAACCTGATCGTCACTTCGTTCGGCACGTTCAAGGTCGTGCTCTCGCGCTACCTCAACCGCACCACGACGCTCATCGTGCAGATGGACAAGTGGGCGCTGGGGCAACTGAGCGCGCCGAAGGTTGTGGACCTCGCAAAGACGGGTGACGCCGACAAGAAGATGATCGTCGGCGAATACACGCTCATTGCGCGGAACCCGCACAGCTCGGCGAAGATTCAAGGTTTTAAAGAATAGTGCAGTAATTCAAGCACTAAGCGGGCCGGGGGCAACCTCGGCCCGTTTTTCTTGGGAGCAATCATGGCGCTTGCCACAACGAGCATTTCCACCGTTGCGACGGCGACGACATCGGCCGCCAATACCACGACCGCGAAGGTGACGGCGCTGCTTGGCCCGCTCATCAAGGCCGTGGTGTTCGAGATTTGCAAGAAGGGTCCGTTGACGCCGCAGCAGCAGAACGTGGTGAACGATATCGTCGCTGACATTGCGGCGAACTATGCGACGTTCGCCAACGCGATCAAGGTTACTGGCGACTGATGGACTTTCGCGGCGATCCGTTCGACTACGATCCAATCACGGGCCTGCGCGAATACTACGAGGACCTGGGCGACGGGAAGGTGGCGATCCACACCTACCAGGACGTTGCGCCGTTCCTCGATTACGCTGCGGAGTTGCGTAACAGCAGGACCGCTGATGACGGCTGGCAGAAGTATGGGGCGAGCGTTTACGCGATCATCCCGCCGATTCTTCAGGGGATGCTCTACAAGCGCGGCATCAACTTCATGGACCCCAACCATACCGGCGCGGTTGTGGACGCGATCAACAAGGATTATCCGCGCTTCAAGACGACGGATAAGAAGCACTCACTCAAAGGCAACGACTTCGGCAAGTGAGCGTCCGCGTCGTTGTTGAGCAGATCGAGGACCGTGAGCCAATATCGCGAGGAAGTTGAGCGGGCCGGAAAGCTCGCTGACGGCGGCGAACCCGATGCCGCAATGGAAATCTGCAACAAGGTGCTGTTGGACGAGCCGGATAACCCCGGCGCGCTGTATGTGGTCGGGACGGTCCTCCTGCACTCGGCGCGGCACGCGCAGGCGATCCAGATCGCCAAGAGGCTGACGGAGATTCGTCCGAAGGGGCCGCTAGGCTGGTCCCTGCTGACGGCCTTGTATTGCGAGCTCCACCGATACGACGAGTCCATCCGGTACGCGGAGAAGGCCCTTGCGTGTCGCAGGGACGCCAAGACGCTGGCTGACATGGGCTATGCCCACGTGAACGCCGGCAACTGGGAGATCGGGGCCGGGTACGCGCAGGAGGCCCTGAAACTGGCGAAGGGCGACGACTCGCAGCGGGCGAGGGAGGCCGCGCGGGACTCGCTAATCCACCTCGTCTACTGCCAACTGGCGACGAAGAATTGGAAGTCCGGCTTCGAGGGCTACCGGCTCACGATGCGGACGAAGTGGCGCAAGGAGTGGACGTACGGCGACAGCCAGGAGTGGCAGGGCGAGCCTGACGCGGTGGTGATGGTCACGGGTGAGCAGGGGCTTGGTGACGAGATCATGGCTGCGTCGGTGGTGCCGGACGCTGCCAATGCGTGCAAGCGGTTCATCCTCGATTGCGACCACCGGCTTGGTGCGCTGTTTCAGCGGTCGTTTCCCAATGTGGTCGTGACGCCCACGAGGCGAAGCGATACGGTGTATCTGGACCCCGAGAAAACCTCGGCCCCGACGCACCACAAGAGCCTGTTTGGCCTGTCCGAGCTGTTCCGGCGCGAGGATGCGGACTTCCCGCGCAAGCCGTTCCTGGTCCCGAATCCTGACTACGTGCGGATGTTCCGCGGCCTGTTCGATGGTAAGCGAACGATTGGGCTGGCGTGGTCGGGCGGGTTCCCGCGAACGGGCCTTGAGCCGCGCACGGCGGGCCTGAATGCGTTCTTGCCGCTCCTGCGGCGCGAGCAGGCGCAGTTCGTGAGCTTGCAATACAAGGACGACTCGCGCGAAGTCGAGGAATTCGCCAAAGCGCACGGCATTAGCCTGATTCGGCTGCCGTGGGTGACTGGGCAGGGGTCGGATTGCGACCTATTGGCGGGCCTGATCGCGGCTCTGGACGAGGTTGTGGGCGTGCATACGTCGGCGCTGCACGTTTCGTCGGCGCTGGGCGTTCCGACGACGATCCTGACCCATCGTGGTAGCGGCTGGCGCTACGGGCCTGATGAATTGCTGTGGTATCCTCCTACGACGAAGCTGCACAAAAAGAGGACTGGCGAATCGTGGCGGGAATGCGTGGGGCGGCTGGTAGAGGCGAGGAAATGAAGGAAAGAGATTATCGTAAGACGCAGCCGCCACTTAGGGCCGCGATGGGGTTGGGTCGCGTAATTCCATATCCCCAATGCCCGAAGTGCAAGAAATCAGACGCGGTGCGGCATCACGATGGCGCATGGTCAAGCGAGTGGTCTTGTTTGCGATGCGGGGCCGGATGGGCGCAAAGCTGGTGATCGGCTACTGCGTCGACCCCAACCCAAAACTAGCCAGTTTCCGCCTGCGCGTCGCTATTCCGGCGGCGCATCTGCCTGTCCCCCACCGATTCGGCGTTACCGGCAGCCCGACGTTCTTCTACAAGGACGGCAATCCCACGCTCGCGCGCTCGCTCAGGACGGGCGTCATTTACGACGTAGTGAACGACCATTTTTCGGGGTCGCGGGCGGCCAACTATCACGGCATGGCGGCTGCGGCCGACGTGCTGACGACCTGCTCTGAGGTCATGCGCGAGGTGGTGAGGCGCGCGACGGGCCGCGATGCGATCGTCATCGACGACCCATATGAAAACGAGTGTTCGCCGCCGGAAGTGAGCGGCAACGTGGTGTTGTGGTTCGGGCATGGGGCGAACATTTCGAGCCTCAAGCCGTATGCGGACCTGCCCAATCTGGTGATCTGTAGCAACGTCCCCGGCGCGATTCCGTGGACGCCGCAATCCGAGGCCGATTGCCTCTACGGCGCCGCGGTGGTGCTGCTGACGGGCAACAACCCCGGCGCGTCCACCAATCGCATGGTGAAGGCGCTCCGTGCTGGCCGGTTCGTGGTAACGCCGGGCGGCGTCCCATCGTGGGAGCAGTTCCGGGACTTCTGTTGGATCGGCGACGTTAACGAGGGCGTCCGTTGGGCGCTAAACAACCGCGAGGAAGCGTGTCTCAAGATAGCCGCTGGGCAAGCGTACACGTCGGAGAGATTCACCCCGAGCTCGATAACCGGCCGGTGGATGGAAGCATTCGCCTCGACCTCGGGTGCGGCGACAAGAAGCAGCAAGGCTGGCTAGGCGTAGACATTCGCTGCGAGGACCCGCATCACCCCGACGGCGCGTGGAAGATCAAGCCGGACATTGAGGCCGACATTACGAAGCCTCTGCCGTTCCCCGACAACTACGCCGACGAGATGCGGGCGATTCATGTCATCGAACATTTCTGGCCGTGGGACGTTGATGGCATCGTGGCAGAGTGGGTGCGGGTGTTGAAGCCGGGCTGTCAACTGGCGATTGAGTGCCCTGACATTAACAAGGTGTTGGCGCTGGCACAGGTGCCCAACTGCCCGCCCAACATGACGTTTTGGGCGCTCTACGGCGATCCCCGGCACAAGTCGCCGGAGATGATGCACCGCTGGTGCTACAGCGACCGGCAGCTAGCCAAGATCATGGCGAAGGCTGGGCTTGTTGGCATCCGTCCCGAGCCGGCACAGTTCCATCACCCGATCCGCGATATGCGGATTGTCGGGTTCAAGCCCGAGCCTGAATCGCGCCTCGTCGTTCCGGGGCAGTAATGCTGCATTTGTTCGAGAAGGCGTGCGTTGCGCCCGTCAAGGGCCGCACGCTCGTCGTCGGGTCGAAGCTCTACCCAACCAAGATGGTTGACCGGCGCAAGCGGTACGAGGATGCCGTCGGCGTGGATATGGCCGAGGGCGACGGCGTTGACCTCGTGCTGAACCTCGAGGAGCCGCTGCCCGACGATGTGGGCAAGTTCTCGCACATTGACTGCCTGAGCGTGCTGGAGCACTCGCGCCGGCCGTGGCTGCTGGCGGCGAACCTGGAGCGGCTGCTAGAGGACGGCGGAAGCATCTTCGTCGCGGTCCCGTTTATCTGGCGCGTGCATGGCTACCCGGACGACTATTGGCGATTCACCGCCAGCGGAATACGCGAGTTGTTCCCGAACATCAAATGGAAGTATGGCGCGTACGTTCACGCCAATATTTCGCGGGAGGGAGAAATCCTGACCACGAACATCAAGGGGCATCAGTATTACGCCCGCACCGAGTTCTGCGCCTTCGGATATAAATGACGATCACAAGCCGGATTGATGGCATCACCAAAATCGACGCCGCGCATAGCGGCGTTTTCATTTCCGCGCCCCGGTCGGTCAAGGTAGAGCTGACCGCCAATTGCAATTACCGGTGCGGCTTCTGCGTCAAGAGCCTGCGGGCGGATACGGGCGACATGGATCGCGCCATGTACTCGCGGCTGTTGCGCGAGATGCGCGACGCCGGGGTGGAGGAACTGGGCGTTTTCTACATCGGCGAGTCGTTCACCTGCCGATGGTTGCCGGAGGCGATCGCGGAGGCGAAGGAAGTCGGCTTCCCGTATGTGTTCCTGACCACGAACGGGGCTGTAGCGACGCCCGAGCGCGTGCGGGCCTGCATGGAAGCGGGGCTGGACTCGCTCAAGTTCAGCATCAACTTCACCGACGCCGAGCAGTTGGCCGACGTTGCCCAGGTGTCGGGCCGGATGTGGCGACGGGCGATAGACAACCTCAAGGCCGCGCGGAACGTCCGTAACGTAGGTGGTTACAGTTGCGGCATCTACGCCTCGTCCATCGCGTTCGATGGCGAGCAGGGCGAGAAGATGCGCGCCGTTGTCGAGGAAATCCGCCCCTTCGTGGACGAGCATTATTGGCTTCCCCTGTTCAACATGAATGGGGCGAGTAGGGCGTCGGGAATGGTGCCGACACAGGGGAATCCCGGTCGCCTCGGAAACATGCGCGACCCGCTTCCATGCTGGGCGGTGGCAACCGAGGGTCATATAACGCATGACGGCCTTTTGGCGGCGTGTTGCTTCGGAGACGGCCTTGACGGCGGCCTAATCATGGCCGATCTGAAGGAAGTCGGGTTCATGGAAGGGTGGAACTCCGAGAAGTTCCAAGCCCTGCGCCGCGCCCACTTCGCCAAAGACGTTCGCGGCACCGCCTGCGAATCCTGCGCGGCGGCGTAGATGGAACCGTTCCGGATCTTCATCGGTTATGACCCGAGGGAAGCGGTTGCCTATCACGTTTGTTGCCAGTCGATCATCGAACATTGCTCGGAGCCGCACCGCCTGCAGTTCACGCCGGTACGCGGGCCGCGCAGGGACGGTAGCAACGACTTCATCTATGCGCGCTTCCTCGTGCCGTGGCTGTGCGACTTTCGCGGTGTGGCGCTGTTCATCGACGGCGACATGCTGGTGCGCGCCGACGTTGCCGAACTGTTCCGTGAAAGCGTGCTTTACCACGGCGTGCGGGTAGTCAAGCACGATTACAAGACCAGGCATCCGGTGAAGTACCTCGGGAATCCGAATCCGGATTACCCGCGCAAGAACTGGTCAAGCGTCGTCCTGTGGAACTGCAGCTACGCGCCCAACAGGAAGCTGACGCCCGAAGTCGTTGCGAACGCGACTGGCGAGTACCTGCACCGCTTTTCATGGCTGGTGGACTCGCAAATAGGCGAACTGGGGCCGGAATGGAACCGGCTCGTACTGGAGCAAGAGCTACAGCCCAATGACAAGTTACGTCATTACACCGTTGGCACGCCTTGTTTCGCTGATTACGCGGATTGCGAAGGTGCGGAGGAATGGCACCAGACGTATCGGCGAGCGATAGCACCAATCGAGGGATAGCGGATGGCGATCACCACTAACAGCGAGCTGAACACGGCGGTCGCCAACTG
>JADFDL010000268.1 GCA_018262875.1 Rhodocyclaceae bacterium
TTTTCAGCCCCTGGATAAAAGCATGCAGCCCTTCGCGGGTGATGCCCTTGCCGCGCGTGAGTTCCTTCAACTGCTCGTAGGGATTCTCGACGCCGTAGCGGCGCATCACCGTCTGCACCGGTTCGGCCAGCACTTCCCAGCAGTCGGCGAGGTCGGCGCGCAGGCGTGCCGGGTCGGCCTCCAGCTTGCCGAGTCCCTTCAGGCAGGAGTCGTAGGCCAGCAGGGCGTAGCCGAAAGCCACGCCCATATTGCGCAGCACGGTCGAGTCGGTCAGGTCGCGCTGCATGCGCGACACGGGCAGCTTGTCGGCCAGGTGGCGCAGCGTGGCGTTGGCCAGGCCGAGGTTGCCTTCCGAATTCTCGAAGTCGATCGGGTTCACCTTGTGCGGCATGGTGGAAGAGCCGATCTCGCCGTCCTTCAGCTTCTGTTTGAAATAGCCGAGCGAGATGTACATCCAGACGTCGCGGTTCAGGTCGAGCAGGATGGTATTGGCGCGGGCGATGGCATCGAACAGCTCGGCCATGGCGTCGTGCGGCTCGATCTGGATGGTGTAGGGATTGAACTCCAAGCCGAAGGATTCGATGAAGCGGCGCGCGAAGCCCTCCCAGTCGAAGGCCGGGTAGGCGGCCAGGTGGGCGTTGTAGTTGCCCACCGCGCCGTTGAACTTGGCGGTAAGCGAGACCGCAGCGATGCGCGCGCGGGCGCGCTTCAGGCGCGCAGCGACGTTGGCCATCTCCTTGCCCAGCGTGGTCGGGCTGGCCGGCTGGCCGTGGGTGCGAGAGAGCATCGGCTGCTCGGCATGCTCGTGCGCCAGTTCGACCAGGCGCGCGATGCAGGCATCCAGCGCCGGCAGCAGGTTCGCCTCGCGCGCGTCCTTCAGCATCAGCGCGTGCGAGAGGTTGTTGATGTCTTCCGAGGTGCAGCCGAAGTGGATGAATTCCGCCACCGCCATCGCCTCGGCATTGTCGGACAGGCGCTCCTTCAGCCAGTACTCCATCGCCTTGACGTCATGGTTGGTGCGCGCCTCGATGGCCTTGATGGCCTCGCCGTCGGTGGCGGAGAACGCGGCCACCACCTCGTCCAGCTCGGCCTGCGTCTCGGCGGTGAAGGCCGGAATCTCGGCGAAATGCGGCTCGGCGGCGAGCGCCTTGAGCCAGGCCACCTCGACGCGCACGCGATTGCGGATCAGGCCGAATTCCGAGAAATGCGCGCGCAAGGCTTCTACCTTTCCGGCATAGCGGCCATCCAGAGGAGAAAGCGCTGTCAACGAAGTCAGGGTCATGTGCGTGAACCTTTTGATATCAGGTGAATTTTATCATGCACACGGCAACGCCTGAGAACGCAGCGCGCCATCCTCCACGGTCGTGCCGAACGGCGATGTTATAATTGCGCTGCATTCAAAACAGCAGCTAAAAATGAAACTGATCGGTTCCCTGACCAGCCCCTACGTGCGCAAGGCGCGCATCGTCCTCGCAGAAAAAAAGATCGAGTACGAATTCGTCCTCGACAATCCCTGGAATGCCGACACCGGCGTGCCTGGGCTCAATCCGCTGGGCAAGGTGCCGGTGCTGGTGCTCGACGACGACAGCACGCTGTTCGACTCGCGCGTCATCGTCGAGTATCTCGATGGCGTCTCCCCGAACAACCGCCTGCTGCCGGCCACCGGCCGGGAGCGCATCCGCATCAAGCGCTGGGAGGCGCTGGCCGACGGCGTGCTCGATGCCGCGGTGGCGGCCTTCCTGGAAACCAGGCGGCCGGAGCAGGAACAAAGCATCGCCGCGATCGGGCGCCAGCGCGAAAAAATCGACCGCTCGCTGGAAATGATGTCCGAAGAGATGGGCGAACAACCCTGGTGCAGCGGCAATGCCTTCTCGCTGGCCGACGTCGCCGTCGGCGCGGCGCTGGGCTACCTGGATTTCCGCCTGGCCGACACCGACTGGCGCGGGCAGCACGCCAATCTGGCGCGTTTGTTCGACGAACTGATGGCACGGCCGTCGTTCGCCGAGACCATCCCGCAGGGCTGATGTAGGTCGGCCCTCAGGCCGACACGGCGATCGAACGGCAATGTCGGGCTGAAGCCCGACCTACTCAATGATGCCGCCGCCCAGGCACACCTTCGAATCGTAGAGCACCACGCTCTGCCCGGGCGTCACCGCCCACTGCAGCTGGGCGAAGATCACTTCGCAGCGCTGCGCACTCACCGCCTCGACTTCGCACGGCGCATCCGGCTGGCGGTAGCGCGTCTTCGCCGTGTATACCCAGTGCGTGTGCGGCAGCATGCCGCTGACCCAGGACAGGTCGATGGCCTTCAGGCGATCCGCCAGCAATGCCGGATGGTCGTGGCCCTGGACGACATAGAGGACGTTCTGCTCCAGGTCCTTGCCGGCGACGTACCAGGCGTCGTGCCCACCGTCCTTCTCCTCTCCGGCGATGCCGCCGATTCCCAGGCCCTTGCGCTGGCCCAGCGTGTGGTACATCAGGCCGTGGTGCTCGCCGATCCGCTTGTCGCCCTCCAAGGTGCGAATTTCGCCGGGCTGGCGCGGAATGTAGCGTTCGAGGAATTCCTTGAAGGGCCGCTCGCCGATGAAGCAGATGCCGGTCGAATCCTTCTTGGCGAAGTTGGGCAGGCCGGCCTGCTCCGCCATCCTGCGCACCTCGCGCTTGTAGATCTCGCCGAGGGGAAACAGCGTTTTCGACAGTTGCGCCTGATTCAGCCGGTAGAGGAAATAGCTTTGGTCCTTGGTGCCATCCTCGGCCTTGAGCAACTGGAACTCCGCGCCCATTTCGGTCGGAAATTTACGCACCTGGGCGTAGTGCCCGGTGGCAATTTTTTCGGCGCCCAAGGCCAACGCGTGATCGAGAAAAGCCTTGAACTTGATCTCGGCGTTGCACAGCACGTCCGGATTGGGCGTTCTGCCGGCCTGGTATTCGCGGAGGAACTCGGCGAACACCCGCTCCTTGTACTCGGCGGAGAAATTCACCACCTCCAGATCGATGCCGAGGATGTCGCACACCGCGGCGACATCGATCAGGTCCTGGCGCGAGGAGCAGTATTCCTCGTCGTCATCGTCCTCCCAGTTCTTCATGAAGAGGCCGACGACCTTCCAGCCCTGCTGTTTCAGCAGCATCGCCGCGACGGAGGAATCCACCCCGCCGGACATGCC
>JADFDL010000269.1 GCA_018262875.1 Rhodocyclaceae bacterium
CCTCATTGTGAACTTCACCGAGCGATGATGACCGTACTCAAACGCGCCGTATTCGCCTGTTTCCTGCTCGCGCTGTCCTTCGCCGCGCGCGCCCAGCTCACCATCGAGATCACCGGCGCCGGCGCCAACCGCATCCCCATCGCCATCAGCGACTTCGCCGGCGAACCGGGCATCGCGCGCGCCGTCGCCTTGGTGGTGCGCGCCGACCTCGAGCGCAGCGGCCTGTTCAAGCTGGTCGAGGCGGGCGCGCCGCTGGCCGAGAACGCCCCGGTGAATTTCGCCGACTGGAAATCGCGCGGCGCCGACGCCCTCGTCGTCGGCAGCGTGACTCCTGCGGCCAACGGCCGCCTCGAAGTGCGCTTCCGCCTGCACGACGTGCAGAAGCAGGCCTCCCTCGGCGGCCTGGCCTACATCATGACGGCCCAGCAGGGGCGCACCACCGGCCACCGCATCGCCGATTACGTCTATGAAAAACTGCTCGGCGAGCCGGGCATCTTCTCGACCCGCATCGCCTATGTCGTCAAGAGCGCCGGCCGCTTCGAGCTGCAGATCGCCGACGCCGACGGCATGAATGCGCAGACCGCGCTGGCTTCGCGCGAGCCAATCATCTCGCCGGCCTGGTCGCCCGACGGCAGCCGCCTCGCCTATGTCTCCTTCGAATCGAAGAAGCCGGTGGTCTACGTGCATTCCCTCGCCACCGGCAGCCGCCATGTCGCCGCCAACTTCAAGGGCTCCAACTCGGCCCCGGCCTGGGCGCCCGACGGCCGCAAGCTGGCGGTGGTGCTGACCAAGGATGGCGCCTCGCAACTCTATTCGCTCAACGCCGACGGCAGCGGCGTCGTGCGCCTGGCCTCCTCCGCCGGCATCGACACCGAACCCTTCTTCTCGCCCGATGGCCAGTTCATCTATTTCACCTCGGACCGCGGCGGCAGCCCGCAGGCCTACCGCGTGCCGGCCGGCGGCGGCAGCGCCCAGCGCATCACCTTCGAGGGCAGCTACAACGTCACGCCGCGCCTGTCGCCCGACGGCAAGAGCATGGCCTTCGTCACGCGCAACGGCGGACGTTTCCAGCTCGCCCTGATGGACCTCACCACGCGCCAGACGCAGATCCTCACCGACTCGGACAAGGACGAATCGCCGAGCTTCGCCCCCAACGGCCGCATGATCCTCTACGCCTCCGAAATCGGCGGGCGCGGCGTGCTGGCCGCCGTTTCCAGCGACGGCCGCGTCAAGCAGAAGCTCTCGGTCCAGGCGGGCGACGTGCGCGAGCCGGCGTGGGGCCCCTTTTTGAAGCAATGATTTACAAGTGGAGATGACCATGCGCAAAAAACTGATGATGATTCTGGGCGCGGCCCTGATCGCCGGCTGCGGCACCACCGGCGAGCCGGAACAATCCGGTGCGCCGGTGGAGGACCGCGACGCGAAGCGGATCGACGGCACCCAGGTCAAGCCGGTGACGGCGGACGATCAGATGGGCACGGTGCTGGCCGCCGTCAAGCAGGGCGTACTGGCCAAGCGCAGCGTCTTTTTCGACTATGACAGCTATGTCATCAAGGAGGAATTCAAGTCGCTGGTCGAAGCGCACGCCAGATTCCTCGTCGCCAACCCAAAGGTGAAGATGCTCATCCAGGGCAACGCCGACGAGCGCGGCAGCCGCGAATACAACCTGGCGCTGGGCCAGAAGCGGGCCGAGGCACTGAGGAAGATGCTCGCCCTGCTCGGCGCCCGCGAGGACCAGATCGAGGCCGTCAGCCTGGGCGAGGAGAAGCCGCGCTGCAGCGAAGGCAATGAGGGCTGCTGGTCGCAGAACCGCCGCGACGACATGCTCTACACCGGCGAGTTCTGAGGCATGAAGCGCCGCCTGGCCGCCCTGCTCCTGGCCATCGCGCTGCCGGTTCGGGGCGCGCTTTTCGATGACGAGGAGGCGCGCAAGCGCGTCGAGCAGTTGCGCATCGAAGTCAACGCCAGGATGGACAAGCTGGAAGCCGCCTCGCGCGGGCAGATCGAGCTGGCCAACCAGATCGAGGCGCTCAAGGCGGAGGTGGCCAAGCTGCGCGGGCAGATCGAGGTGCTGACCAACGAGATCGAGTCGACGCAGAAGCGCCAGAAGGATTTCTACGTCGACCTCGACAACCGGCTGCGCAAGCTGGAGCCGCAGGCCGGCGCGGAAGCCAGGCCCGCCGACGCCAAGCCGGCGGTCGACCCCGCCGCCGAAACGCGCGACTACGAGGCGGCGCTGAATCTCTTCAAGGCCGGCAAGCACAAGGACGCGCTCAACGCCTTCCTGAACTTCGTCAAGACCTATCCGGCCAGCCCCTTCCTGCCCTCGGCGCACTACTGGGCCGGCAGCGCGCATTACCAGCTCGGCGAGTACAAGAAGGCCGTGGAACTCTTCGGCAAGCTGGCCGCCACTTGGCCGGACGACGCCAAGGCGCCGGATGCACTGCTCGGCCAGGCCAATTGCCAGCAGGAGTCCGGCGACGCCAAGGGATCGCGAAAGACGCTGGAAACCCTCGTCGCCAAGTACCCTGCCAGCGCCGCCGCCGCGGTCGCCAAGCAGCGGCTGGCCAAGAGAAGGTGAGCCTTCCCCCCAACCCCCTTCCCGGGGAAGGGGGTGACGACAGTTCGGCCGCGAAATTCGCGGCCTCCGGTTCTCTGGCTGCGCCTGTCATCGCATGACCGACCCTTCCGCCAAGCTGCGCGTCAGCGAAATCTTCCATTCCCTGCAGGGCGAAAGCACTCGCGCCGGCCTGCCGACGGTGTTCGTGCGTCTCACCGGCTGCCCGCTGCGCTGCACCTGGTGCGACACGGAATACGCCTTTTCCGGCGGCGAGACCCGGACCCTCGGCGACGTACTGATCGAGGTGGCGAAACACGGCGCCCGTCAGGTCTGCGTCACCGGCGGCGAACCGCTGGCGCAGAAGGCCTGCCTGCCGCTGCTTGCCGCGCTGTGCGACGCTGGCTACTCGGTGTCGTTGGAGACGAGCGGCGCGCTGGACATCTCCAGCGTCGACCCGCGCGTGTCGCGCATCGTGGACCTCAAGGCGCCGGCCTCCGGCGAGGCGGACAAGAACCTGTGGGACAACCTCGCCCACCTCAACGCCAGCGACGAGATCAAGATCGTGCTGGCCGGCGAAGCGGATTACGCATG
>JADFDL010000270.1 GCA_018262875.1 Rhodocyclaceae bacterium
CCCCTCGCTCACCATCAAGGACTCTCCGGACCCCCTGCGTACGGAACCCGTCACCACCATCAACAGCGGCTGCGTCGGCTGCGGCCTGTGCGGCGAGGCGGCCCACGCCGCTGCGCTGTGCCCGAGCTTCCACCGCATCGAGGTGATCCAGAATCCGAGCGGCTGGGACCGCTTCATGCACGGCATGCGGCAAGGCGTCATCGGAATGTTCGGGGGTGCGAAATGACCCGCCCGATCACCATCCTGGTTGCGGCATTGGGCGGCGAAGGCGGCGGCGTGCTGGCCGACTGGCTCATCGAGGCCGCCCTGCACGAAGGCTATCCGGCGCAGAAGACCTCCATCCCCGGCGTCTCGCAGCGCACCGGCGCCACCACCTACTACGTCGAGATCTTCCCCGAGAAAGGCGCCCGCCCGCCGGTGATGGCCCTGGTGCCCAGCCCCGGCGGCATCGACCTGATGGCCGCCTCCGAACTGGTCGAGGCCGGCCGCGCCATGCAGAACGCCTTCATCACGCCGGAGCGCACCACGCTGGTGGCGTCCACCCACCGCATCTACGCCACCTCGGAAAAGATGCTGCCGACCGACGGCCGCTACGATGCGCAGAAAATCCTCGAAGCCGCGCCGAAGGTGGCGCAGAAGGCCGTGCTGTTCGACATGTCGCGCCTCGCGCAGGAAGCCGGCACGGTGATCAATGCCGTGCTGTTCGGCGCCATGGCCGGCTGCGGCGCGCTGCCGCTGTCGCGCGAGGCCTGCGAAGCCGCCATCCGCGGCGCCGGCAAGGGCGCGGAAGCGAGTTTGCGCGGATTTGCGGCGGGCTACGCGCAAGCCTCATCCCCGCTCCCCCCCGGGGAGAGGGCCAGGGTGAGGGGCAACGCCGTCGACACCCTCACCCCAACCCTCTCCCTTCCAGGGAGAGGGAGTGAATCCGACCGCGTCCGCCGCGAATTCCCCATCCCGCTGCACGCCCTGCTCGACGAGGGCGTCGCGCGCCTCACCGACTACCAGGACTCGGCTTACGCCACCCTCTACCTGGATCGCGTGCGCGGGGTGCTGGCCGTCGACCGCGAGGCAGGCGGCGAGCCCGGCGGCTGGCAGCTCACGCAGGAAGCATCGCGCCTGCTCGCCCTGTGGATGAGCTACGAAGACGTCATCCGCGTCGCCGACCTGAAGACTCGCGCCAGCCGCTTCGCCCGCGTGCGCAAGGAAGCGGCGGCCAAGGACGATCAGATCGTCGTCGTCACCGACTACCTCAAGCCCAGCGCCAGCGAGATCGCCGACATCCTGCCGCCGGCCTGGGCGGAACGCCTGCGCAAAAACGCCGGGCAGGGCCGCGCCGTCAAGCTGCGCACCAGCGACGTCTCGGGCTTTCTCGCCATGCGCCTGACGGCGTCGCTCAAGCCGCTGCGGCGCAGGAGTTCGCGCTTCATCGAAGAGCAGGCGCTGATCGAACGCTGGCTCGGCGCGCTCAAGCGCCTCGGCTTCGCCGCCCTCGACGCCGAGCTGACGCTGGAGATTGTCCAGTGCGCCCGCCTCGTGCGCGGCTACGGCGAGACCTGGCGCAAGAGCCGCGCCGCCTTTGTCAAGATACTCGACGATCTGGTGGAAAACGAGCAGGCCGTGGCCAAGGGCGCCGACGCCCTCAAGCTGGCGATCCGCAACGCGCGCAATGCCGCGCTCGTTTATGAAGAAGCCAAGCCGGCGCCGGCCGTCAAGGCCAAGCCGGTGATCTGGTTGAAGCAGGGCTAGGAAAAAACCTCAGGTCACGCCGATCGCCGCCAATTGCGGCCTGAACTTCGCCGCCAGTTTCGCGTAGCCGGCGGCGTTCGGGTGGATCTCATTCACCCAATCGGCGTCGTTGCCCGTCGCGTTCGGCGCGGCCGGCGTCAGCGTACCGCAGGTGTCCACGACATGGATGCCCGCCGCCGGGTCGTGGAAGGCGCGGATGCAGTCCAGCATGTCGGAAGCAATCTCCTTGATGATGTCCAGGTGCAGCGCCGCCGGCGCCGCGACGGCCTGCAGCGCCGGCAGCAGCCACGGCCCTACCGCCGGCTTGCCGAATACCCTGGCCGGCGCCGGCCGCGGCATCGGGTAGTCGTAGGTGTGCAGCAGCACCGGCGTCGTCTTGTTCATCGAGGTCGGCAGCAGGCGCCAGGAAAGGATCTGTTGATAATTCAGCGTGACGTAATTCTTCAGCGCATCCAGCTCCACCGTGTCGATGTAGCTCGCCGGATCGTTCGGATCGGCGCCGCCCGCCGGCTTCAGAATGCTTCCCTGCTCCAGCGCATTGAAGAGATCGTTGCCGCCGCCGGAGAGCAGCACCGCCTGGAAGCGCCGCGCCGCGAATTCCTGCATGAAGCCGGCGCTGACCGACATCGCCGCCATGTCGCCGCTGGTATGGCCGGTATACGCGTAGCAGAGCGTGGCGGTCGGCCGGTTGAACTTCAGCGCATTCAGGATGCTCGGCGACACGTCGAAGCCCAGGTAGGCCCAGGCGAACCACGAATCCCCCTCCGCCAGCAGCAACTGCGGATAATTGTTGAAATGCGGCGGCATCAGCGAAGGATGCAGCTCGGGCCAGAAGATATCGTTGGCGTGGGGCATGGAACCTCCTTTCCGATTTTTGCATTCCGATCCATTCTGCCGGAATTGAGTGGAACCCGTTGATTTGAAAGCCTGGCTTTGGGAATACATAAAAACCCTGAATGCTGCGGCGTGCCTTGATGGGATAGACTCGCACGCGATACGGGCCGCCGGCCCGTTTTTTACGTCCATGACTTGCTTTAGCCATGAAGAAAATCCGCAGCCTCCTCGTCGCCAACCGCAGTGAAATCGCCATCCGCGTCATGCGCGCGGCGTCTGAAATGGGCATCCGCACGGTGGCCATCTATTCCAACGAGGACCGCTTTGCGCTGCACCGCTTCAAGGCGGACGAGTCCTATCTGGTCGGCACCGGCAAGAAGCCGATCCAGGCCTATCTCGACATCGACGACATCATCCGCGTCGCCAGGGAGGCCAACGTCGACGCCATCCACCCGGGGTACGGCTTCCTCTCGGAGAATCCGGACTTCGCCGAGGCGTGTGCTGCGGCCGGCATCGTCTTCATCGGCCCGAAGCCGGAGGTGATGCGCCTGCTCGGCAA
>JADFDL010000271.1 GCA_018262875.1 Rhodocyclaceae bacterium
TGGCTTATGATGGTGTTTCAGGATTGCCTTGGACGCTGTGGGATTTGTTTACAGATTACAGAACGTCATCTCGAAGACGACGTCGCTGTCGGCCTGGCGCGGACGGGCGTCCGTGCCAGGCGTGGTGAAGCGGATGTTGAGGGCGTACTTGTTGGCGCTGATCTCAGGCACGTAGGGTTCGCTGCGCCTGACGCGCAGGCGCACCATCTGCGACGTGCGGCCGCCGAGCATGAGCTGGAAGGCGCCATGCTGCGCGACATGCTCGTCCTGGCGGCCGGAAGCGCGCAGCAGGCGCAGCACGATGGACAGCCCGTCGCGGATGGGCAGCATCGGGTTGAGCCAGCCGGCCAGGTCGCGCTGGCGCGCGGCCGAGTCGCGATGCAGCCAGTAGTGGTAGGAGGGCAGGTCGAACTCGCAGACGCCGCCGGGAATCGAGGCGCGGCTCTTGATGCTCATCAGCCAGTCGTTCTCGCGCAGGTAATGGCCGATCTTGCCCTGCATGTTGAGCAGCGCGGCGCTGGCCTGCTCGATCTCGTAGAGGGCGCCGGAGAGGGCGGCTTCTGAAATGTCGGGATTGTTGCGGAAGGACAGCAGTATCTGACGTTGCCGTTCGAGTTCCTGCACGAGATCGAACTTGAGGTCGGCGCGACCGGCAACATCGAGAATCTCGAACAACGTCACCAGGGCGACGTGATGTTCCTGCGCGCCGTCGGCGCCGATGAAGTGCCCCGTCTTGTCGAACAGGTCCTCCAGGCGCAGCAGTGTGCGAATGCGCTCGTTGAGAGGATATTCGTAGGTGATCACGCCGCGCCGTGCCGTCGAGTAAATTCGGCCAATTCTGACCTATTCCCCGACAAATAACAACAAGAACCCCCCGGAACCCTATGAAACCGCGGCCATTTCCAGATACTGCCGGTGCAGAACCTCGACTTGGGGGCGCAGGGCAGCCCGATCGCCGCCGTTGTCGATGACATCGTCGGCAGCGGCCAGGCGCCGTTCGCGGCCGACTTGCGCCGCCATGATGGCGCGGGCCTCTTCCGCGGAAAGCCCGCTGCGGGACATGACGCGCGCCACCTGGATTTCTTCCGGACAGTCGACCACCGCCACGCGCTGGACACGGTTGCCGCTGACACCGGATTCAACCAGCAGCGGAACCACCAGCACGACGTAGGGCGCCCGGGCGGCGGCGCTGCGGCGATCCGCCTCGGCACGAATCATGGGATGCAGGATGGCCTCAAGCCGGGCTTTCGCCTGTGCATCGGCGAAGGCCCGGCGGCGCATGGCAGCGCGGTCCAGCGCGCCGTTCGGCGCGATGGCTTCATCGCCGAAAACGCTGCGAATCGACCCGATGGCAGCACCGCCCGGCGCAGTCAGTTCGTGGGCGATGGCATCGGTGTCCACCACGGCAGCACCGAGCTCCTCGAACAGGGTGGCCGCCGCGCTTTTGCCGCTGCCGATGCCGCCGGTGAGGCCGACGATGAACGTCATGGCTTGACGGTCGCGCATTCCGCTTTCGTCGCGGCCATGAATTCCGGCGGCAGATCGGCCATCGCCCGGGACAGCCGATCTTCGCTGCCGCGCACTTCGACGACCGATTTGTCGCCGGCCGCTTCGCGCGCCTGAATGCGCGCCGATTTCACGTTTTTCTTGAGCAGAGCGGCGAGAGAGCCCTTGGCGGCTTCCTCGCTCTTGAACAGCCCGAGCGAAATCGCATACTGGTTGGGTCCGCTCTCCCGCACGACATAGAAGTCCTTGACGCCCAGTCTGGAGAGTTCAGCGGCTTTGCGGTCTGCCTGAGCGCTGTTGGGCAAGGGCGGAATGCTCACCCACCAGGATTTCGGCTCGTCGAGCACCCGCCGATCGACCTTGAGTTGTGCATCCCGGCCGGAGATCAGTTCGGCAAGTTTGTCCGCCGCCTCGCGCTCCAGCCCGGCCAGCGCGCGGCACGCCTCGCGAGGCGGCTCGACCGCCTTGGGGAGCGGCACGTCCTTGCCGGCAATGCGCAGCCTGTCGGGTTCGATCTGTGCGGCAAGACGCTCGGCCTCGCCACCGCCGCCGGCCGCGCCGAAATACCCCTGGCCCCAGACGAACAGCAGCAGGTTGCCGAGCACCAACAGGAAAAAGAGGGTGCGCAGAACCTGCATGCTGTCCGGCCGGACGCTTACGCGGCGATCTTCGGCAGGCGCTTGAGGGCTTCCTGCACGGCTTCGGCCGGATAGTCGTAGTCCACCAGTTCGCCGGCGAAGTACTTGTCGTAGGACGCCATGTCGAAATGGCCATGGCCCGACAGGTTGAAGAACAGCGTCTTCTTCTCGCCGGTCTGCTTGCAGCGCAGGGCCTCATCGATGCAGGCGCGAATGGCATGAGCGGACTCCGGCGCCGGAATGATGCCCTCGGCGCGGGCGAACTGCACGCCGGCCTCAAAGGTGGCAATCTGCGGCACGGCGATCGCCTCGATCAGCTTCTCGTTGTAGAGCTGGCACACCAGCGGCGAGTCGCCGTGATAGCGCAGGCCGCCGGCATGGATCGAGGGCGGCATGAAGTCGTGGCCGAGGGTGTACATCTTCATCATCGGCGTGTAGCCGGAGACGTCGCCGAAGTCGTAGGCATAGACGCCCTTGGTCAGGCTCGGACAGGAACTCGGCTCGACGGCCACCAGGCGCACCTTCTTGCCGGCCGCCTTGTCGGCGAGGAAGGGGAAGGCCGTGCCGGCGAAGTTGGAGCCGCCGCCGCAGCAGGCGAAGACCATGTCGGGGTAATCGCCGACTTTCTCGAACTGCTTCTTGGCCTCCAGTCCGATCACCGTCTGGTGCAGGCAGACGTGGTTCAGCACCGAACCCAGTGAATAGTTGGTGTCCTTGCGCGAAGCCGCTTCCTCCACCGCCTCGGAAATGGCCAGGCCGAGCGAGCCGGGGTTGTTCGGATCCGCCGCCAGCGCGGCGCGGCCGGCATTGGTCAAGTCGGTCGGCGAAGCGAAGACTTCCGCTCCCCAGGTCTGCATCATCGAGCGGCGGAAGGGCTTCTGGTTGTAGCTCACCTTCACCATGTAGACGCGCACTTCGATGCCGAACATCTGTCCGGCGAAGGCGATCGAGGAGCCCCACTGGCCAGCGCCGGTCTCGGTGGTCAGGCGGGT
>JADFDL010000272.1 GCA_018262875.1 Rhodocyclaceae bacterium
AGCCAAGTGCCCGCGGATCTTGCGCACTGGTATCGTCAATGTCGAGTTTTTCCGTCAGTGGGACTGAGAAAGCTCGCCTCAAAGTTGGTGCGGCGGCATCTCTGGTCACAACGTTGTGGTGTCGAGCCCCAGCGACGTTACCGACTCGACGACGCACGTTCAGATCGAGTGGTTTGAGGAAACGTCCGAGTCCTTCGCCTACTTCGTAGCTGAAGTCCGCAGGCTCAAAGAAGAACACGGGCAGGTTCGCTTCGTGTTCGACTTCGATAGCTGATTCCCTAACATCTCAATACCTGCCGGGACAGGCCCGGCGTACTGACATGGACTACAAAACTCAAAAAGCAGCGACTCATTACGAAATCCGTCACCCGAACGGGGCCTACCAGCGGCTTGGCTGCGGGTACGACTACCAACTGGAGGTTGGCCGGCATGAAGATGCCCGCCGCCACTTTCTGAAGATCGTCGCGAAGACGGCCGGCGCTACAGCGGTCGTAGGGCTGGTGATCTACGGGCTCGTGGCTGGTGGCGAGTGGCTGACGTACTTGCGGCTGGCGGGAGTGCGGTGATGACGGCGACCGCTACACGCACAGCGACGAGTCGTGTGGCTTCTGGCTTGAGAAGGAGGCGTCGTGAGCTACTACATCTGTGACAACCCACGGTGCGAGTTTCACATCCCTGCTCCGCGGGGTCTAGAAAAAGACCCCCTTGTGTCCGTCCAAGGTGGTCCGAAGTGGGTTACGCATACGGGCCGAGACGGCACGCAGAACGTGCAGATGGGCTACGAGATCATTCACGTAAAACGCTATGTATGGCGGCACTCCGACTACATGTATGCAGAAAAGTATCTGTGCGAGTCGTGCCACCAACACGCCGCTATAAATGGATTCGACAGCCTATGACCTACGAACCCCCGCACCAAGCGCCACCCGCGATGCGCCCATCTCGATGAGCGCGTGGTCATGGGCGAGCATCGCGACAGGTGCCGCGACAACAGGCCAATGCACGAGCCTTGCGCCTGGAAGAAAACCGAAGAGGAATTGAGGAAAGCGAAATGAGCATGAGCAAATTTGCCAGCCAAGCCGACTACTGGAAGGACCAGGCTGAACGAGCAGAAGCGAAGCTGGCCGAGCTGGATGGGCAGGAGCCGGTGGCGTGGATTTATGACTGGCAGGCGCCGGAAGGCCTCATCCGAGACTGGTCCACCAACAATGCCGCAGAGATCCCGGAGGGTGCAACCAACATTCGCCCGCTCTACGCTCGCCAGGTGCCCGCCGAACCCCTGAATGCCCGGCTGCTGGATGCAATTAAGCGGCTGTCGTTCTGCGCACAAACCACGGGGGGAACAGCAGGCCGAGATGAAGGGTTGTGCGCCGCAATCGGTGGAGCGGAAAAGGCCATCGCCGCTGCCGAGGCCCAGCAAGAACGGCCCGGTGCGTGAGGACTGACCATGCTCTCTATCATCGAACAACTAGCCCGTAGCCAGCCGCCTGCGGCCAATCTTAAGCCGAGCCGCAAGCCGCACGGCCCGAACGTCGCGAAGCACTCGATGAGTGCCACGCAGATCGAAGCCGAGATCCTGAAAGTGCTGGCCGATAGCCACGGGCTATTGGCTGAGGAGATTCTCGAACCGATTGACTATCTAGGGCTGACGATCAACTCGATCAACGACGCGCTCTGGGCGATGTGTCGCAAGGGCGCTGTCGTGTCGGCCCGTCGCTACGGGCGAGAGAAGATGCGCTACTGGCTCGTGGCCGATCGCGAGGAGGCGGTGGCCTGGAGCCGCACCGTAGCGCCAGGAACGATTGAGGCGAGCATCTGCGGGCTACTGGCTGATGGAGAACTCCGCTCGACGCCGGAGATCGCAGAGGCGCTGGGTGAGTGGTCGGAGGTCGTTCGCAAAGCGCTAAACCGGCTGTCCGTACGCGGCCACGTACGCTCAATGGGGGTCAGGAGGGGCCGTGGCCGCTCGCTGACGGCGGTGTGGGTACTCGGCGGAGGGGCGGTGTGACTATGAGCACGGATCGCGAACTGCTGGAACTGGCGGCGAAGGCTGCCGGGATTCGAATCGATAAGAGCCCGAGCAACGGCGGAGGCAATGGAAACGACGGCTTCGACGTTATGGGCAATGTCGTTTTGGATTGGCGCAACGGGATAACGTGGAACCCACTTGCTGACGATGGTGACGCGCTGCGGCTGGCTGTTTCGATGAACATGGGAATATCAATCGACGACGTGCAAGTCACTGCTGCATCTGAACTCGGTATGCCTGTTAAAGAGCGCGACAAGGACACGGCAAAGGCCACCCGCCGCGCCATCGTCCGCGCCGCTGCCGAAATCGGAAGGTCGATTCCGTGACCCACCTCAACCCCTGCCCGCTCTGCGGAGGCGAAGCGGCCCTTAGCCCCGCGCCATTCGAAGGTTGCCGCGACATCATCCAGTGCGGGGCGTGTGGCTTGCTGCTGGGGCTTACGAAGAAAATCTCCACTCGCGAAGGGCTGGTGGCGGCTTGGAACAAGAGGGTTGAAAATGACGATAGCGCAGGAGATTGAACTCGCTAAGAAAGACTGGCGGCAATCCATGTGGGACCGGATTCTCGTAACCGCATTCTATAAAACGCCGTACAAAAGAATGATTGATTTGCGCTGGTGTTTCCAGAACACCACGGGCGAACCTTTCGAGTCTCTAACCGACCTTAAAAGAACGAGCACGCCCCTTCAGAAGGATGCAACGGTTGTTCGTTTTGTCAGCGGATACCTTCCGAAACTTGCAGACGTTCTCTGGACTAAAGATGTCGGTTGTGTGGAAAGAGTCGTAGCAGCACTAGCGCGCAGTTCGATAGATACGGCCCCGGTGCCCGCAGACATGCACAAACTGAGAACAGACGGGGCAGCGTTCCGTAGAGCCGCTAAGGATGCGTTTTCTGAAAAAGCATCTCACGCTTTGGTTAGACAGCAGCGCGCGGACAGCTCCCGGTCTAACTGGAAAGCGCATAAAAAGTGCGGGTAGCGAGGAGACGGCATCCACTCCTCTTCTTCACAGTCCGATAGCCACTCCGATTAGCACGCCGTTAGCCAGCAGCGAAACCCACCTCAGCCCGCGGCCTACCAGCCAACGGCGGGTGGC
>JADFDL010000273.1 GCA_018262875.1 Rhodocyclaceae bacterium
GTCCTGTCCTTGAATTCGCGCATGGTTATGTTCAAATGGAATGGCGGAGAAGATATCATGAAGACGAGCAAAACGAAATTATCGTTCGCATAGCGAAATTGGCGTGTAAAAGGGGAACGGCGTGTCGAAGAGGGTGGCGACGTGAGCGGAATGGCGGGCGAGAGCGTTCCCGATTGCCTCGATTGCGGCGGTTGTTGCGCCTGGTCGGAAACCTGGCCGGTGCTGATGGGGCCGCGCGACGGCGAAGGCATTCCCGACGACCTGATCGATGTCGACAACGGCCGCATGCAGTCCTGGGGCCATCGCTGCGCGGCACTGGAAGGCGAACTCGGCGTGAAGGTGGGTTGCAGCGTCTACGCCAACCGCCCGCTCGTCTGCCGCGAGTTCCAGGCGGGATCGGCAGACTGCCTGATGGTGCGGCGCAAGTTCGGCTTCGGGACCGTCTGAGATGAGCGCCTGGTTCCTCTACCTGATCGAATGCCGGGACGGCAGCATCTATACCGGCATCACCGTCGATGTCGCGGCGCGCTACGCCGCGCACGCCAGCGGCAAGGGTGCGCGCTATACCCGCTCGCATCCGCCGAAGCGCCTGCTGGCGAGCGTCGAATATCCCGACCGCTCGTCGGCGCTGAAGGCCGAGTACGAAGTCAAATTGCTTTCCGCCGACGCCAAGCGCGTCTACGCCGACGGCCTGGCCTCCTCCGAACGCGCGCCCGAGTCCGTGCTGAAGATTTCGGAAAGGGTGTCCATCCCGCTCGGCGAGATCGAGCTGAATGCCATCCGCGCCCAGGGGGCGGGCGGCCAGAACGTCAACAAGGTTTCCAGCGCCATCCACTTGCGCTTCGATGTCGGCGCCTCCTCGCTGCCCGATTTCTACAAGGAGCGGCTGCTGAAATTGAGCGACCAGCGCCTCAGCCGCGAAGGCGTGGTCGTCATCAAGGCGCAGCAGTCCCGCAGCCAGGAGAAGAACCGGGAAGAAGCGTTGAGGCGGTTGCAGGAACTCATTGCTGGCGTCGCCGCAACGCCCCGGCCGCGCAAGCCGACCAGGCCGACGCGCAGCTCGCAGAAGAAACGTCTCGACAGCAAGACCCGGCGCGGCGCGGTCAAGGCCCTGCGCGGCAAGGTCAGCGACTGATAACTGGGGGGGTGACAATGGGAATGCTGGTGAACGTCGTCGTGGCCGACACGGAGGATGCCGGCTCGATCATCGAATCGGAGAAGCCGGTCGAGGAATGGAAGGGCTTCGAGGCGAAGGGGCTCGACCAGGCCAAGTTCGCCATGCTCCACGCCCTGCTCTCCGGCGAGCTGTTCGACGAGGCGCTGGACGAATGCGGGCCGCTCTACGGCGCGTCCGACGAGGGCCCCTGGCTCATGAAGCTGCCAGACGATTCCGTGGCGCGTCTTGCCGAACTCGACGAGGACGCCCTCGACCAGGTCGGCGAGGAACTGGCCGCGACCGAGGAGTTCGAGGAGGACGGCTGGTCCGCAGAAGAGGTCAAGGGCTTCATCATCCAACTGGCCGACTTGGCCGGCGTGGCCATGGCGCAAGGCCGGGCGATGTTCGTCTGGATGATGCAGGGCGAGGCCGGTTCGTTGACTTGAAATCGCTCAGCGGACTCGACGGCAGCTTCCTGCATCTCGAAACGCCCGAGACGCCGATGCATGTCGGCTCTCTGCACCTGTTCGATCTTCTGCCGGAATACAAGAAGGATTTTTACACTGAAGTCAGGCGGTTGCTGGCGCGCAGCCTCGACCTAGCGCCGCTCTACCGGCGTCGGCTGGCGGAGATGCCGCTGCACTTCGCCAACCCGGTCTGGACGGACGGCGGCGCGGTCGATCTCGACTATCACGTGCGCCGCCACACACTGCCGCGGCCCGGCACGCGCTTGCAGCTAGAACGCTGCACCGCGCGCCTGCATGCCGAATTGATGGATCGCCGCAAGCCGCTGTGGGAAGTGCATGTCATCGAGGGCCTGCAGGGCGGGCAGACGGCCTTCTACATGAAGGTGCACCATGCCGTGCTCGACGGCGCAGCCGGCGTGGCGCTGGCCAGGGCGCTGTTCGATGTTGCGCCGACGCCGCCAGCGAAAGCGGCCCCGGCGCGCACCGTCCCGCCCCGCGCCGAGCGGCCGGGCATCGTCAGCCTCTCCGGCGCCGCCCTGCGGCATGATGCCGCCCAGTACGTGAAGCTGGTGCGGCACCTGCCCGACGTGTTCCGGCTCCTCGCCGGCATGGTGAAAAGTTCGGGCGGTGGTGGCGAAGGCCCTTCGCCCCTGCGCCAGAATTTCTCCTTCGGCCCGAAGACGCCGCTCAACGTGGCGATCACGGCGGAGCGCGGCTTTGCCTGCGTTTCCATTCCCCTCGCCGAAGCGAAACAGATCGCCGCCAGCCAGGAGGCGAAGCTGAACGATGTCGTCCTCGCGCTGTGCAGCGGCGCGCTGCGGCGCTACCTCGCCCATCGCGGCGGCATCCCGAAGAAGTCGCTCATCGCGACCATGCCGATCTCGCTGCGCGAATCCGGCAACACCGAGTTCACCACCCAGGCCACCCTGAGCCTGGTCAGCCTCGCCACGCACATTGTCGACCCGCTGCGGCGGCTGCGCGCGATCCGCGATGCGTCCGGCGCCATGAAGTCCGTCGCCCGCCGCGCACAATCGGTCATCCCCACCGATTTCCCCTCCATCGGCGTGCCGTGGCTGGTGGGCGGCCTGGCCGCGCTCTACGGAAAGACAAAGCTCGCCAGCGCCATCCCGCCCATCGCCAATCTCGTCATTTCCAACGTACCCGGCCCGCCGGTGACGCTCCATGCCGCCGGTTTGCCCATGCGCGCCTACTGGCCGCTGTCCATCGTCGAGCACGGGCTAGGGGTGAACATCACGGTGATGAGCTATGCCGGCTCGCTCGATTTCGGCATCGTCGTCGCCCGCAAGGCGGTGCCCGACCCGCGCAAGCTGGCGCAGGCGCTGCTGGAGGCGCACGAGGAACTGAAGCAGCGCACCTTGCCGCAGCCCGCCCCTGCAGAGAAGCGCAAACGTGCCGTTAACAAAAAAACCGCATTGTCAAAATCCTGATGGGAGGAAGCATGCACAACC
>JADFDL010000274.1 GCA_018262875.1 Rhodocyclaceae bacterium
TGCCCGCGCCAGTTGCCGATCACGCACATCATGCACGGCCTGGCCAACTATGCCCACCGCCTCGGCCTCGCCCCGAAAGGCCAGCCGACGCAGGCCACCGCCACGCTGTTCTGGAACAACCTGATCAAAAAGGGACGCGTGAACGAACTGACGTTCTCGCTCGCCCTCTACTTCAAGGACGGCTTCGTGCAGGGCATCAAGAACGCGCTCGGCATGCAGTCGATCGGCCTCGGCCTCATGAAAGCCAAGCGCCTCAACCCGATGGAAATCCTCGGCGGCCACGGCGTCAAGGATCAGGCCGGCCTCCAGGCCATGATCGCCAAGGCACGCGAGATCGAGGACCGCAAGAAGGGCTTCGCCAAGTAAGCCCCGACGGAGAAACCAAATGGCAAAGAAAGAATACGCGTTCTACCCCGGCTGCTCTTCGCAAAAGGGTGCTTCCGCCTCGAACTACCTGACGTCGGTCAACGCCATGTGCGACAAGCTCGACGTCAGCATCACCGAGATCCCCGACTGGAACTGCTGCGGCGCCTCGATCGGCTATGCCGAGGGCGGCGAGCTGCCGCGCCTGGCGCTCTCGGCGCGCAACTTCGCCCTGGCCGAGACGCACCTGCCGGGCAAGGAAATGGTCGCCACCTGCGCCGCCTGCTGGCTGGCCCAGCGCGAGGTGAAGGAGCGGCTCGACCACAGCGAGGTGCTGCTCAAGGAGACCAACGAGGCGCTGGCGGCCGCCGGCCTGCAATACCAGGGCACGACGCCGATCCGCCACATGGTGGAAGTGCTGATCGAGGACCTCGGCTACGAGGCGTTGAAAAAACCGGTTGTTAAGTCGCTGGAAGGCATCAAGTTCGCCGGCTACGTCGGCTGCCAGACCAACCGCCCCTTCGGCATCGCCGGCGAATCCTTCGAGAATCCGGTGTACCTCGACAAGCTGGTCGAGACCGTCGGCGGCGAGGCCGTGCCCTACGATCAGAAGGTCACCTGCTGCGGCGGCGCGCTGGCCTTTTCCGAGCCGGAGAAGTCGCAGAAGCAGATCCGCGACATCGTCGAGTCGGCCTACGACCACGGCGCCGAAATGATCGTCACGCCCTGCCCGCTGTGCCAGGCCAACGTCGAGATCTACCAGAGCGAGATCAACAAGAAGCAGGGCACCAAGTTCAGCATGCCCGTCCTCTACTACTCCCAGTTGATGACCATCGCCTACGGCGGCAGCGCCAAGGAAGCCGGCCTCGACGGCCAGTTGATCAAAGCGAAGAAGCTGGAAGACATCGCCGGGAAGTAACTACCTATCCCCCGCCCCCCTTCCCCGCGGGAAGGGGTGACGGTGGTTCAGCCGCTTTGCGGCTTCCATGTTTTTGGCAAAAGTCAGTCCCCGCAGCACGGCGGGGGCGGCTCAAATGCGCCGACCGGCGTCGAGGAAGGCGGCGGCGAACTCGTCGTAATTGCGCGTGACGGGATACTGCGGGAATTCGTCGATGACGTTCTGCGGCGGTCGGTAGAGGATGCCGGCGTGGGCCTCGGCCAGCATGGCGGTGTCGTTGTAGGAATCGCCGGCGGCGATGGTCTTGAAGTGCAGCGACTTGAAGGCTTTCACCGACTCGCGCTTGGCATCGGGCTGGCGCAGGACGTAGTTGCGCACGACGCCGCTCCCATCCACTTCCAGCTTGTGGCAGAGCAGCGCCGGGTAGCCGAGCTGCTTCATCAGCGGCATGGCGAACTCGTAGAAGGTGTCGGAGAGGATCACCACCTGGAAGCGCTCGCGCAGCCAGTCGAGAAATTCCCGCGCGCCGGGCAGCGGCCCCATTTCGGCGATGACTTTCTGGATGTCGGGCAGGCCGAGCCCGTGCTTTTTCAGGATGGCGAGACGCCCCTGCATCAGCCTGTCGTAGTCCGGCTCGTCGCGCGTGGTGCGCGACAGCTCGGGGATGCTCGTCCGCTTGGCGAACTCGATCCAGATTTCGGGAACCAGCACGCCTTCGAGGTCCAGACACGCAAGCTGCACTTGCCCTCTCCTGTAAATTGCACTGCACAAAGAAGTCCGGCATTTTAGCCGAATTCGCACCGGATCACGCCCGTGGCGAAGAGAGTAGACTCGCCTCGATGACGACGTCTTCCCCGCTGCGGCCCCTCGCCGGCAACTGGCTGGCGGCCGCCTTCCTGCTCCTCGCCGCCGGCGTCGGCGCGCTCTGGTATTCGGCCGTCTCTGCCTACGAATCGGCGGTGCTGCGCGAGCGTGGCCGCGAGTTGCAGGCCATCGCCGAACTGAAGATCGGCTTCATCGAGTACTGGCTGAACGAGCGCCGCGGCGATGCGGCCGTCCTGAGCAAGCGGCAGATCGTGAGTGGCGCGGACAAGGCGGCCCGGGCCTTGGCGGACCAGATCGAGACCTACCGCAAGGCATACGTCTACGAATCGATCGTGCTGCTGGATCGCGACGGCAATCCTGTCTTCGGCGCCGGCGCGGCGGGCGGGCAGGTCCTGGCCACCGCCGCGAAAACGGCACGGACTGCCGTGGCCGAAGGACGCCCCGTCTTCTCGCCTGCCTATTCCGCCGATTCCGGCGGGGGCCGCTATCCCGGCATGGACATGGCCACCCCGATCATCGACAGCCGGCAGGCCGGCTCGCCCATCGTCGGCGCGCTGGCGCTCCACATCAATCTGCGGGAACGCCTGGACCCCTTCCTGCAACAATGGCCGGCGTCGAGCGACAGCGGCGAGACCATGCTCGTCGAAGAAAGCGACGGGGCGCTCATCTACCTCAGCACGCTTCGTCATGCCGATGCGGCCGGACTGCACAGGGCGGCAACGGAGCCTGCCCTGACGGCCGCCCTGGCCGCGCGCGGCGGGCGCGGCGTCATCGAGGGCATCGACTATCGCGGCGTGCCGGTGCTGGCGGCGATCGGCCAGGTGCCGGATATGCCCTGGTTCGTCGTCGCCAAGCTCGACCGCGACGAGATCCTCGCGCCGGTGCGGCGCGAGGCGCTGTGGTCAGGCACGCTCTCCCTCCTGCTGACGCTGGCGCTGGGCCTGGCCCTGTTCGCCTGGCAGCGGCGCGGCCAAAGCGATCTGGCCCTGGCGCGGCAGGCGGC
>JADFDL010000275.1 GCA_018262875.1 Rhodocyclaceae bacterium
TGCGCTATCAGCTTCTGCAATTCGGTTATTCTCTGCTTGAGAAATTCCTGGCGCTGCTGGGATTTTTCGATCTCCTTGCTGCCTTCCAGGAGATGGTTGTTGCAATCGAAAATGAGCTGCTGGTTGTTCTTTAAACTGTGATCCAGGTTCCAGCGTTTCGTTTCCAGGTCGAGCAGACCCTTGTCGCAATCGGCGATCTCCTTGACCATGGCCGATTCGCCGTTCAGGAACTCGACGATCTTCCCGCCCTGCAGGTCAAACTGTTCCTTGAAAGTCAGGTATTTTTTTTTCAGCAGGGCCTTCAGGTAATCGTTCCTGGAATTCTTGATCTCGCGGTAGCGGCGGGCGAAATGCACCTGGTTTTTCAATTCGCGCAGGCGGTTGCTCTTTTCCTGCAGGACCAGTTCCAGGCTGTCCAGGTTCTGCTGGGCGATGATCAGCTTGCCGGCGGTTTCCTTTTTCCTTTCCAGGTATTGGGCGATGCCCGCCGCTTCTTCGATCAGGATGCGCCTTTCACTGGGCTTAAGGTTGATCATTTTTTCAACGCTGCCCTGCTCGAAAATGAAGTAATTGCGTTCGCCGATGCCCAGTTCGAACAACGTGTCCTGAACATCCTTGTTGCGGCAGAATTTTTCGTTCAGGATATATTTGCCTTCGCCGCTGCGGAAGAAGCGCCGGGCGATGTAGGTCTCCTCTTCATGGCGGGCGAAAAACGCCCCGACTTCGGTCATGCCCAGCGGCTTCTTGGAAGCGCTGCCGGTAAAGATAAGGTCCTCGTTGTTCTCGCCGCGCAGGTTCTTGATGCGCTGTTCGCCCAGGACCCAGAGCAGGGCGTCGACCAGGTTGCTCTTGCCGCAGCCGTTGGGGCCGATCACCGCCGTGATGCCCTGGTGAAATTGGACGACCGTCTTCTCGGGAAACGATTTAAAGCCGTGCAGTTCGAGTTTTTTCAGATAGATGCTCATGACTCCGTCCAGGCCGGGTTGGCCAGCCGGTACCAAGATAGCACAACTCCGCCCTTTTGTAAATTTGCCGCCGGCCCCGGCGGCCGGGCTGTCAGCCTGGCCGGCGGCGCAGGACGCGCGCCGTTTCGGCCAAAAGAAACAGGCTCAACACCAGCAATATCAGGCCAAAAGCGGCCGAAAGCAGAGTATCGAAACCGCTGCTGCCCGTCAAAAACGGCTTCACCAGCAGGACCAGCGACCACAGGCTCATCACCAGCATGACCGCCAGCGGCAGCAAAACGAAGCCGATGCGGCGGCCGCTGTGCTTCAGCCACACGGCCAGGGCCAGCAGGGTCAGCGCCGCCAGCAGCTGGTTGCTGGAGCCGAAGATCGGCCAGGCGACCAGGTAGCCCTTCTCCTTAGTGGACAGCAGGAACAGCAGGGGCAGGGCCAGGGTGGCCGCGGTAGCCAGGACGACGCCGGCCCGGCCCTTCAGCCCGGTGAATTCCTGCAGGATGTAGCGCGCCAGGCGCGTGCAGACATCGAGGGTGTCGTATACGAAGGTGGAAAATGCCAGCAGGGCGAACGACAGGGCCAGGGAGGGATCGATGCCGGCCAGGCCCAGGTAACGGGCGATGCCGCGGGCATAGATGAGGTTCGGGTCTTCCTTCAGCGCCGGCGAGCCGGGAGCCAGGGCCATGACCGTGGCCAAAGCCAGCACCGCGACCAGCGCCTCGAGCAGCATGGCCCCATAGCCGATCGGCCGTGCGTCGCGCTCGCGCGCCAGCTGCTTGGAGGTGGTGCCCGAAGCCACGATGCCGTGGAATCCCGAGCAGGCGCCGCAGGCGATGGTGATGAACAACAGCGGAAACAGCTGCTTGCCGTTCAGCAGGCTGTTCAGCCCATCCAGGTTAACGGCGGGATAAGCCGCGGGGATGCCGCCGAAGAGCGCTCCGCCCAAGCCGGCGGCAATGACCAGGTACAGCAGCCAGCCGCCCAGGTAGCCGCGCGGCTGCAGCAGCAGCCACACCGGGATGACGGAAGCAAAGAAACAATACCCCAAAAGGACGACGTCCCACCCTTTGACCGGAACCGCGGCGATGAGATTGAGAATGGACGCCGGCAGCTGCGGACCCACCCAGATAATCAGCATGACCAGGGGCAGGAAGATCAGGGTCGCCTTGCCCGCTTTCCATCCGAAACGGTACAGAAAGATGCCCATGACCATGGCCGCCATGATGTAGAAAAGGGAGGAGGCGGCCACGCCGGCTCCGAACGCTTCGCCTTCGGCACCGGCCGTACCCACGGCACGGAAGGTCTGGGCGGTGATGTCGGTGAAGGCGGCGATGACATAGATCAGGCACAACCAGACGAAAACCAGAAACAAACGATAGGCGGCCGGCGAGAGGTTGCGGCGCACGATCTCGCCGATCGACGCCCCGCCGTGGCGCACCGAGGCGACAAGGCTGGAAAAATCGTGGACGCCGCCGATGAAGATCGAGCCAAGAACGATCCAGAGCAGCGCCGGCAGCCAGCCGAACCAGATGCCGGCCAGCACCGGCCCCACGATCGGCCCGGCGGCCGAGATGGCAGAGAAATGCTGCCCGAGCAGCAGTCCCGCGGAAGCGGGAACATAGTCCTGGCCGTCATTGACCTTCACCGCCGGCGTGGGCTGGGAATCATCCAGCTGCAGGCGGCGCGCCAGGAAGCGCCCGTAAAGGAAATAGGCCGCGGCCAGGACCGCTGCCGAGATGAGAACGACCGGGGCGATCACCGCCGCCCCCGCGGGGAGTAATGATTTGCCATCCAATATTTTATCATCACCGGGGCAAACGGGCAAGGGTTTCCCGGCCCGGAACGGGATAGCCCGGGGGCCGGTAGCTGGCCGCGAGTGATCCTATTCAGCCATACCCGTCAGCGTTCTCTGCCACGCCTCGCCTTGGCAACCATATCGCCGAGCGCCAGGATGACGCCGACAGCAAACAATCCGCAGCCAGGTATCCCGCTCTTGCTGAAAAAGATGCCGGCAATGATGAAAGCGGCGGAAAGCCCGGCCAGGGGAGAGAATTTCCTGCCCTTCTTGAACCGGTTCCCCAGGACCATCATGCCGGCGAAAAGCAGCAAAAGCAGCAGGGAGA
>JADFDL010000276.1 GCA_018262875.1 Rhodocyclaceae bacterium
GTCGATGACAAAGATGGCATCGGGCAGGCCATTCATGTCCTTGATGCCGCCGATGCTCTTGTCCAGCTTGATCATTTCACGCTGCAGCATGAGGGCTTCCTTCTTGCCCAGGCGTTCGAGCGAGCCGTCTTCCTTCATCACTTCGAGATCCTTCAGGCGCTTGATCGACTGCTTGACCGTCTTGAAGTTGGTCAGCATGCCGCCCAGCCAGCGCTCATCGACGAAGGGCGCACCGGCGCGGAGGGCTTCCTCGCGCACGATCTCGCGCGCCTGGCGCTTGGTGCCGACGAAGAGCACGGTGCCCTTGTTGGCCGACATCTTGCGCAGGAAATTCATCGCCTCCTGGTACTTGGCCAGGGTTTTCTCGAGGTTGATGATATGGATTTTGTTGCGATGACCGAAAATGTAGGGGGCCATCTTGGGGTTCCAGAAGCGTGTCTGGTGGCCGAAATGGACACCCGCCTCCAGCATTTGACGCATGGTCGTAGACATCAGATTCTCCGATAAGGGTTAGCCTCCGCCTGGCCGTGCAACGTCGTTTCGGGGCACCCTTTCGGCGCCAAGCGTGCGAATTTTGCTTACCGTCGGGCAAGCAAGACGCGCAGTATAGCGGTTTTTCCCCTGTTTTTTCAAGCATAATTAATGTTTTCCGGCAGTTCGAGACGTCATCAACATGAGTATCATCATCAAGACCCCCGAAGATATCGAGAAGATGCGGGTCGCCGGCCGCCTTGCGGCCGAAGTGCTCGATTTCATCGAGCCCCACGTCAAGCCAGGCATCACCACTGACGAGCTCGACCGCCTTTGCCATGACTACATGGTCAAGGAGCAGGGCACCGTGCCGGCGCCCCTGCACTACGCCCCGCCCGGCTACAAGCCTTATCCGAAGTCCATCTGCGCCTCGATCAATCACCAGGTCTGCCACGGCGTTCCCGGCGACAAGACGTTGAAAAAAGGGGACATCGTCAATCTGGACATCACCGTCATCAAGGACGGCTGGCACGGCGACACCAGTCGCATGTTCCTCGTCGGCGACACCAGCATCCTCGCCAGGCGGCTGTGCACAGTGACCGATGAATGCCTCTGGCTGGGCATTGCCCAGGTGCGTCCGGGCGCCCACTTCGGCGATATCGGCCAGGCCATCCAGCGGCATGCCGAGTCGAGCGGCTTTTCAGTCGTGCGCGAGTTCTGCGGCCACGGCATCGGACGCCGGTTCCACGAGGAGCCCCAGGTACTGCATTACGGCAAGGCGGGCAGCGGCGCGGAATTGCGCCCCGGCATGATTTTCACCATCGAACCGATGATCAACGCCGGCAAGGCGGCGATCTCCGAACTGCCCGACGGCTGGACCATCGTCACCAAGGACCGCAGCCTGTCGGCCCAGTGGGAACACACCGTGCTGGTGACGGAATCCGGCGCCGAAGTGCTGACCCTTTCCGCCGGTTCGCCAGCCAAACCCGCACTCCGGGGCTGAACATGCAGCCTGCACCTTCGGGGGAAATCGCCGCCGATCTGCGACAGCGCGCCGGCCGTCTCAAAAACGACCTGGCCAGAGGCCAGGCTGCCCTTCGGGACGCATACGAGGCCAGGGGCGACGCCATCCGTCTGCTGCGCGGCCGCTGCCAACTGGTCGACGACATTCTCAGAACCCTCTGGCAGGAATCCCGCCTGCCCCTGGGCCTGTCCCTGGTCGCCGTCGGCGGCTATGGCCGGCGCGAGCTTTTCCCGGCCTCCGACGTCGATCTCCTCTTCCTCCTGCCGGACAATGTCGCCCAGGAGACCGAGCGCCAGATCGAGGAGTTGATCGGGCTTCTCTGGGACATCGGCCTGGACATCGGCCACAGCGTGCGCACGGTCTGGCAGTGCGTCGATGAGGCGGCGCGGGACATCACCGTGCAGACCAATCTGCTGGAAGCCCGCCTGATCTGCGGCAGCCGTGCCCTGTTTGCCGATTTCGCCGGAAAAATCCGCGCCCAGATCGACCCCAAGGCGTTCTTCAAAAACAAACGGCTGGAGCAGGACGAGCGCCATGTGCGCTACCAGGAGACGCCCTACGCCCTGGAACCGAACTGCAAGGAAAGTCCGGGCGGACTGCGCGATATGCAGGTCATCCTGTGGATCAGCCGGGCGGCCGGATTGGGCGATTCCTGGAGCGATCTGTCCCGTCGGGGCTACATCACCCGCGGTGAAGCGCTTCAGATCAAGGGGCTGGAGACTTTCCTCAGGCATGCCCGCATCCGGTTGCATCATCTGACCGGGCGGCGCGAAGACAGGCTGTTGTTCGATCATCAGGAAGCCGTCGCCGGCCAGTTCGGCATTGTCGCCAATAAAACACGCCGTGCGTCCGAGTTGCTCATGCAGCGCTACTTCCGGACGGCGAAATCCATCACTCAGCTCAACACCATCCTGCTGCAAAACCTCGGCGCCGAAATCTTCCCCGAGAAGAACCAGGCGCCGATCGTCATCGATGAGCGCTTCCAGATGGATCACGATCTGCTCGACGTGCGCAACGAGGACGTTTTCGAGAGAAGCCCCCCAGCCATCCTGGAGAGCTTCCTGCTCATGGCGCAGCGCCCGGAATTGAAGGGCATGACGGCGCGCACCCTGCGCGCCCTGTGGCGGGCGCGCCGTCTCGTCGGGCCTGACTTTCGCCGGGAACCGCGCAACCGGGCGGCCTTCCTGCAGCTCTTCCAGCAGCGGCGCGGCCTGGTGCACGAATTGCGCCGCATGAACCAGTACGGCATTCTCGGCCGCTACATTCCGGCCTTTCGCCGTATCGTCTGCCAGATGCAGCACGACCTGTTCCACGCCTACACGGTGGATCAGCACATCCTCATGGTGGTGCGCAACCTGCGCCGCTTCACCATGCCGGAATTCGCCCATGAATACCCGTTTTGCAGCAGGCTCATCGCCGGTTTCGAGAAGCATTGGCTGCTCTACATCGCAGCCCTCTTCCACGATATCGCCAAGGGCCGCGGCGGCGACCACTCGAAACTGGGCATGCCCGATGCGCGCCGCTTCTGCCGCGAACATAGCCTGTCCGAGGGAGACACGGCGCTGGTCGTCTGGCTGG
>JADFDL010000277.1 GCA_018262875.1 Rhodocyclaceae bacterium
CTTGCGGTCAAGCTTGATGACCTTGAACTCGAATTCCTTGTTCTCGTAGGGCGTGGTGTCCTTGACCGGGCGGACATCCACCAGCGATCCGGGCAGGAAGGCGCGAATGCCGTTGGTCATGACGGTAAGACCGCCCTTGACCTTGCCGTTGATGACGCCCTTGACGATGGCGCCCTCGTTGAGGGCCTTCTCCAGGTCGTTCCAGGCGGCGATGCGCTTGGCCTTCTCGCGCGACAGGCGCGTTTCGCCGTAGCCGTCCTCGAGCATTTCGATGGCGACGCTGACATAGTCGCCCGGCTTGACCTCGACCTCGCCGCGATCGCTGCGGAATTCCTCGATGGCGATGAAGCTCTCGGACTTGAGGCCGGCGTTGACGACGACGAAATTCTGGTCGAGGCGAACGACTTCCGCGGTGATTACTTCGCCCGCGCGCATCTCCTGGCGCAGCAGGCTTTCTTCGAAGAGGGCGGCAAAACTTTCAGGACTGGATACTTCGGTGGCGGTTGCGATGGACATAAATTAAACCTAACGCCGGCCAAAATCGGACGGCTTGCAAGTTGAACAAAATCGCGAAGAAAAACGCACGCAGCGGCAGGGTGGCCCTGCATCAACCTGTTCAGTCGATTGGCCCGCCCGGGGGCGGCACCTGCTGCGACGGTGTCTTCGCGACACCTACGCTTGCGGCGCTTCCATTGTTTCAGGAGCGCGCCGCAGCTTGCGGCAAACGTTGCCGGACTCGTTCGATCACCCAAGCGACGGCTTCATCGACCGTCATTGCCGTGGTGTCGAGCAACTCGGCATCCGCGCTTTTCTGCAGAGGGGCGACTGCTCGCGCGCTGTCGCGCGCATCGCGTTCGCGAAGATCCTGCAAAAGGGTGTCAATGTTAGCAGACATTCCTTTGTCGATCAACTGTTTATGGCGCCGCTCGGCACGCGCCTCGGCTGTTGCCGTGAGGAAGACCTTGAGGGGCGCATCGGGAAACACCACGGAACCCATGTCGCGCCCCTCCGCCACCAGGCCCGGCGCCTGCCGATAGGCGCGCTGGCGCCCGAACAGGGCGGCGCGGACGGCCGGGAAGGCCGCCACTTTCGAGGAACCGGCCGAGCACTCCTCGCTGCGGATGGCCTCGGTCGCATCCGCCCCGTCGAGCAGGATGCGGCCACCCTCGAAGCTCGCCGGCAGGGTTTCGGCGATCCGTGCCAGAACCTCGCCGTCGTCGAGAGCCACGCCGGTCCGCAGGGCGGCCAGGGCGACCAGGCGATAGAGGGCGCCGCTGTCGAGGTAATGAAAACCCAATTGCTCCGCGACCCGGGCGGCGACCGTGCCCTTGCCCGAGGCCGAGGGGCCGTCAATGGCGATCACCGGCGCCAGCAAATCAGCAAAGCGGTCGAAGTAGTCCGGAAAGGTCTTGTTCACGCACTGCGGATCGTTGATGCGCACCGGCACGCCGCCGAGGCAGGCCAGCGAGAAGCACATCGCCATGCGGTGGTCGTCGTAGGTGTCGATGGCGGCGTTCGGCGTAAAAGTCAGTCCCCGCGAGACGGCGCCTGCCGGCTCGCTCCGTGACATGGATACGGCGATGAAATCGGCCCCCTCCTCCACCGTCGCACCGAGCTTGCGCAATTCGGTCGCCATGGCCGCGATGCGGTCGGTTTCCTTGACGCGCCAACTGGCGATATTGCTGAGCCGTGTCGTGCCTTCCGCGAACAGCGCCGCCACGGCCAGAGTCATGGCGGCGTCGGGAACGTGGTTGCAATCGAGCTCGATGGCCTTGAGGCGGCCAGTTGCCGGCGCTCGTGCCTCGATCCAGTTGGGGCCCATCGCCACCTGCGCACCCATCGCCTGCAGGGCCTCGGCGAAGCGCACGTCGCCCTGGATGCTGTCCCGGCCGACGCCTTCGACGCGCACTGGCCCGCCGGCGATGGCGCCGGCGGCCAGGAAATAGGAGGCGGCGGAGGCATCGCCCTCGACGAACACCGTGCCGGGGCTGCGGTAGCGCGCCCCGGCCGGAATGCGGAATTCACGCCAGCCGTCCCGCTCGACGGCCACGCCGAAGCGCGCCATCAGGGTCAGCGTGATGTCGATGTAGGGCTTGGAAATGAGTTCGCCGACCACTTCCACCGTCGCGCCGGCGCCGGTCAGCGGCAAGGCCATCAGCAGCGCGGTGAGGAACTGGCTGGAGGCCTCGCCGCGCACTGCTACCCTGCCCCCCGCCCGGATCGGCGCGGGGTGGATTTCCAGGGGCGGAAAGCCTTCATTGCCCACATAGCGGATGTCCGCGCCAAGCTGTCGGAGCGCATCGACGAGATCGCCGATCGGCCGCTCGTGCATGCGCGGCACGCCAGCCAGCAGATATTGGCCGTTCGAGAGCGCCAGCGCCGCCGTCAGTGGACGAAAGGCGGTGCCGGCATTGCCGAGGAACAGTTCGGCCTGCTTGACCGGGAAAGCGCCACCGGCGCCGCGCACGAGGAAATCATTGCCCTGCCCTTGTCTTTCCCAATGGATGCCGAGCAATTTCAGGGCATCGAGCATGCGCTCGACGTCGTCGGAAATCAGCAGATCGCGGACAACGGTCTCGCCTTCGGCGAGGGCGGCGAGCAGCAGAAAGCGGTTGGAAATGCTCTTCGAGCCGGGCAGGCGCACGGTGCCCGAAGCGTGCGTTGCCGGAGCGAGATCGATGAATTCCATCAGTCCAGCTTGCCCTCGGCCCAGGCGCGGCGCACGGTGCGTGCCTCGGCGAAGACCGCCTCCAGCGCGGCGGCGTCGCCGTCGATGAGCGCCCGGCGCAGTTCGTCGAGCTGACGCTGGTACTGTTCGAGCTCGCCGAGCAGCGCCGCCTTGTTGGCGATGCAGATGTCGCGCCACATCTCGGGATGGCTGGCGGCAATGCGGGTGAAGTCGCGGAAGCCGCTGGCGGCGAAACGGAAGAATTCTTCGCGGTTCTCGCGCTGGGCGAGGTCGTGCACCAGGGCGAAGGACAACAGATGCGGCAGGTGGCTCACCGCGGCAAACACCTGGTCGTGGCGCGCCGGCGCCATCTCGTGCACCGTGGCGCCGCAGGCCGCCCAGG
>JADFDL010000027.1 GCA_018262875.1 Rhodocyclaceae bacterium
GTGCGCGTGCTGGTGGTCGGCAATCCGGCCAACACCAACGCCTACATCGCCATGAAATCGGCGCCGGATCTGCCGAAGCAGAACTTCACCGCCATGCTGCGCCTCGACCACAACCGCGCCGTCTCGCAGCTCGCCACGCGCACCGGCAAGGCCGTCACCGAGATCGAAAAGATGATCGTCTGGGGCAACCACTCTCCGACGATGTATCCAGACATCCGTTTCTGCACCGTCGCCGGCCAGGCCGCGCCGCAGGCCATCAACGACGAAGCCTGGTACCGCAACGAGTACATCCCGAAGGTCGGCAAGCGCGGCGCCGCCATCATCGAGGCGCGCGGCGCCTCCTCGGCCGCCTCCGCCGCCAACGCCGCCGTCGACCACATGCGCGACTGGGCGCTCGGCACCAGCGGCAAGTGGGTCACCATGGGCATTCCCTCCGACGGCTCCTACGGCATCCCGCAGGACATCGTCTACGGCGTGCCGGTCACCTGCGCCAATGGCGAGTACGCCCGCGTCGCCGGCCTGGCCATCGACGACTATTCGCGCACCATGATGGACAAGACGCTCGCCGAACTGAAGGAAGAGCAGGCCGGCGTCGCCGGCATGCTCGGCTGATTCTTTCGTGAGGCGTGAGGCGTGAGGGGTGAGGAGCAACAGCGCATGGCTGCGCCCCTCCATCCCTCCGCCGTTCTTTACAGTGAGGCGAAGCCCTTCCCTGCCCTGCCGGCCTGCGAGCACTATGCCGGCAGCGAAAAACTGATCGGCAAGGCGCTCGCCCTGCAGCAGACGCTGGGGCCGATCTTCGACCTCACCTGCGACTGCGAGGACGGCGCCCCCGCCGGCGCCGAGCAGGCCCATGCCGGGATGGTGGCGAATGCCATCAACTCTCCGGACAATCGCCACGGCCGCGTCGGCGCGCGCATCCACGACATCACCCACCCGCACTGGCGCAGCGACCTGGAAATCATCGTCGGCACGGCCGGCAACCGGCTGGCCTACATCACCCTGCCGAAGGCCTCGGGCCGGCAGGACGTGCAGACGATGCTGATGGCGCTCGCCGCCATCGCGAAGAACTGCGGGCTGGGCAAGCCGATCCCCGCGCATGTGCTGATCGAGACCCACGGCGCGCTGCGCGAGGTGGAGGAGATCGCCGCCCTGCCCGGCGTGGAGACGCTGGACTTCGGCCTGATGGACTTCGTCAGCGGCCACCACGGCGCGATTCCCGCTTCGGCGATGAAGAGCCCCGGCCAGTTCGAACACCCCCTGGTGGCGCGCGCCAAGTGCGCCATCGCCGCCGCCGCGCTCGGCCACGGCGTGGTGCCCGCGCACAACGTCACGACTGAACTGCACGACACGCAGGCGGTCTACCGGGATGCCAGGCGCGCCCGCGAGCAGTTCGGCTATCTGCGCATGTGGAGCATCCATCCGAACCAGGTGCAGCCCATCGTCGACGCCATGCGGCCCGATTTCGGCGAGGTCAACGAGGCTTCGGGAATCCTGCTCGCCGCGCAGGCCGCCGACTGGGGCCCGATCCGCCACGACGGCCGCCTGCACGACCGCGCCTCGTACCGCTATTACTGGGAGCTGCTGCAGCGCGCCCACACGACCGGCATGGATTTGCCGGCCAGCGCACGCCAGCAGCTCTTTTCCGCAACCGCATAACCATCGCCTTTTTTGAGAGGACCTTACCGTGCTAGAAGCCTACCGTGCCCATGCCGCCGAACGCGCCGCCCTCGGCATTCCCGCGCTGCCACTGACCGCCAAGCAGACCGAGGAACTGGTCGCCCTGCTGAAGGCCCCGCAACCATTGGCAAAGGCGGGCGATGAGGCCTTCCTGGTCGACCTCATCACCCACCGCGTACCGGCCGGCGTGGACGCCGCTGCCAAGGTCAAGGCCGCCTTTCTGGCCGCCGTCGCCCAGGGCAGCGAGAAGTGCGCCCTCATCTCGCGCGAGAAAGCCACGGAGCTGCTCGGCACCATGCTCGGCGGCTACAACGTCAAGCCGCTCATCGACCTGCTGGACGATGCCGCCGTCGGCGCCATCGCGGCGAAAGGCCTCAAGGGCACGCTGCTGATGTTCGACTTTTTCCACGACGTCGCCGAGAAGGCCGCTTCTGCCAACTCTCCCGGCAATGCGAACGCGAAATCCGTCATGCAGTCCTGGGCCGACGCCGAGTGGTTCACCTCGCGCCCGGAAGTGCCGAAAAGCCTCACCGTCACCATCTTCAAGGTGACCGGCGAGACCAACACCGACGACCTTTCCCCTGCGCCGGATGCCTGGAGCCGCCCGGATATTCCCCTGCATGCGCTGGCCATGCTGAAGAATCCGCGGCAGGGCATCGAAGCCGACGAGCCGGGCAAGATCGGCCCGATCAGGCAGCTCGACGCACTCAAGGCCAAGGGCCACCTGGTGGCCTACGTCGGCGACGTGGTGGGCACCGGCTCCTCGCGCAAGTCGGCGACCAACTCCGTGCTGTGGTTCACCGGCGAGGACATTCCCTTCGTGCCGAACAAGCGTTTCGGCGGCGTCTGCCTCGGCAGCAAGATCGCGCCGATTTTCTACAACACCATGGAAGACGCCGGCGCGCTGCCGATCGAACTCGACGTGTCCGGGATGGACATGGGCGACGTCGTCGAACTGCGTCCGTATGAAGGCAAGGCGCTGAAGAACGGTGCGGTCATCGCCGAATTCAAGGTCAAGTCCGAAGTGATCTTCGACGAAGTGCGCGCCGGCGGACGCATTCCGCTCATCATCGGCCGCGGCCTCACCACCCGCGCGCGCGAGGCGCTCGGCCTGCCCGTCTCCACACTGTTCCGCCTGCCGCAGGCGCCGAAGGACACGGGCAAAGGCTACTCGCAGGCGCAGAAGATGGTCGGCCGCGCCTGCGGCCTGCCCGAAGAAAGTGGGAAACAGCGGGGCGTTCGCCCCGGCACGTACTGCGAGCCGCGCATGACGTCCGTCGGCAGCCAGGACACCACCGGCCCGATGACCCGCGACGAACTGAAGGACCTCGCCTGCCTCGGCTTCTCCGCCGACCTGGTGATGCAGTCCTTCTGCCACACCGCCGCCTACCCGAAGCTGGTCGATATCAAAACCCATCGCACGCTGCCCAGCTTCATCACCGCCCGCGGCGGCATCAGCCTGAAGCCGGGCGATGGCGTGATCCATTCCTGGCTCAACCGCTTCCTGCTGCCCGATACCGTCGGCACCGGCGGCGACAGCCACACGCGCTTCCCGATCGGCATTTCCTTCCCGGCCGGCTCCGGCCTCGTTGCCTTTGCCGCCGCCACCGGCGTCATGCCGCTCGACATGCCGGAATCGGTGCTGGTGCGCTTCAAGGGCACACTGCAACCCGGCATCACCCTGCGCGACCTGGTCAATGCCATTCCGCTCTACGCCATCAAGCAGGGCCTGCTCACGGTGGCCAAGCAAGGCAAGAAAAACATCTTCTCCGGCCGCATCCTCGAAATCGAAGGCCTCCCGGATCTGAAGGTGGAACAGGCCTTCGAGCTCACCGATGCCTCCGCCGAGCGTTCCGCCGCCGGCTGTGCAGTGCGCCTGAACAAAGCACCCATCGTCGAGTACATGCGCTCCAACATCACCCTCATGAAGTGGATGATCGCGGAAGGCTACGAAGACAAGCGCACCCTCGGTCGCCGCATCAACGCCATGCAGGAATGGATCGCCAACGGCACCCTGCTTCAGCCGGATGCCGACGCCGAATACGCCGCGACGATCGAGATCGACCTGGCCGACATCCGCGAGCCGATCCTCGCCTGTCCCAACGATCCGGACGACGTGAAGATCCTCTCCGAAGTCGCCGGCGAGAAAATCGACGAAGTCTTCATCGGCTCGTGCATGACCAACATCGGCCACTTCCGCGCCGCCGGCAAGGTGCTCGACGGCAAGAGCGACATCCCGACGCGCCTGTGGATTGCCCCGCCGACCAAGATGGACGCCATGATCCTCAACGAGGAAGGCTACTACGCCATCCTCGGCAAGTCCGGCGCGCGCATGGAGATGCCCGGCTGCTCGCTGTGCATGGGCAACCAGGCGCAGATCAGGAAGGGCAGCACGGCGGTATCCACCTCCACCCGCAACTTCCCCAACCGCCTCGGCATCGACACCCGCGTCTATCTCAGCTCGGCCGAACTGGCCGCCATCGCCGCGCTGCTGGGCCGGATCCCGACCGTCGCCGAGTACATGGAGCAGGTCCAGGCGGTGAACGCCAAGGCCGCCGATGTGTACCGCTACATGAACTTCGACCAGATCGCGGAGTTCAGGGAAGTCGCCGATACCGTGACGGTCTAAGGCGCCGTCTCGCGGGGACTGACTTTTGCCCTTTCCGTAAATGCAACCCCGCCGAACGGCGGGGTTGTGCTTTTCAAGTCCGGATTGCAGGAAATGCAGAACTTGCTCTACTACCTGTTGCCCGTCGCCCTCGCCGCAGTTGCGCTCGCGGCGTTTTTCATCGTCCGGCGCAGGCGGGAGCGCCGGCAGGCGCAGGAGGCGTTGCGCGATAGCGAGGCGCGCTTCCGCGATTTCACCGAACTGTCCTCGGACTGGTACTGGGAACAGGACGCCGAATTCCGCTTCCGGGTCATGTCCAATGGGGCTTACGTGAATCCGCAAAGCACGATCGGCAAGACGCGCTGGGAACTACCGATCGTCGGCATGACGGAGACGGACTGGCAGGCCCACCGCGAAACGCTCGAACGCCACGAGGAGTTCCGCAATCTGGTCTATCAGAACGAACCGCAGCCCGGCGTCCTGCGCTGGTATTCGATCAGCGGCAGGCCGTTCTTCGGGCTCGGCGGGGAATTCCTCGGCTACCGGGGCACCGGCACCGACATCACCAGGCACAAGCAGGCCGAGGAAACCCTGCGCGAGCACGCCACGCAGTTGCAGCTCATCTACGACACCGCCAACGTATCGATATTCAACGTCGACGCGCAGGGCGTCATCACGCACGCCAACCAGCGCATGACGGAGATGTTCGCCTGCCCGATGGCACGGCTGATCGGCAGCGAGTACGTCGCGCACATCCACCCCGCCGAGCGGGAAACCGGCAGGACGAAGATGCTCGCGCTGCTGGCCAGCGACATCCCGATGGTGAGCCTCGAACGGCACTACATGCGCGACGACGGCACGGAATTCTGGGGCCATCTCACCGGACGGCAGATGTTCGGCGTCGACGGCAAGGCTGAGGGACTGGTGGGGGTGATTGCCGACGTCTCGGAACGCAAGCGGGCGGAGGATGCGCTGCGTGAAATGAACGAAACCCTGGAACAGAAGGTGGCCGAGCGCACCCGCGAACTGGAAGCCTTCAGCTACTCGGTCGCCCACGACCTGCGTGGCCCGCTGCGGGCCATCGACGGCTTCAGCCAACTCGTCCTCAGCGACAACGCCGACAAGCTGGATCCGGCTTCGGTCGCCCATCTCCGGCGCGTGCGCGCGGCGGCGCAGCGGCTGGGCGATCTGATCGACGACCTGCTCGAACTCTCACTCGTCTCGCGCACGGAACTGAACAAGCAGAAGGCAGACCTGAGCCTGATGGCGCGGGAAGTCATGGCGTCGATACAGGGGACGCAACCCGAGCGGGAGGTGCTTTTCTCGGCAGCGGACAACCTCTGCGCGCAAGCCGATCTCTTCCTCGCCCGCATCCTGCTCGAAAACCTGCTCGGAAATGCCTGGAAATACACGGGCAAGACAGCGTCGGCCCGGATCGAATTCGGCCGCACCGAACAAAACGGCGAGGCCGCCTATTTCGTGCGCGACAACGGCGTCGGCTTCGACATGGCCTATGCGGACAAGCTGTTCAAGCCGTTCCAGCGCCTGCACCATCGCGACGACTTCGAGGGCAGCGGCATTGGCCTGAACATCGTCCAGCGCATCGTCGCGCGCCACGGCGGCAGGGTCTGGGCGGAAGGCAAGCCGGAAGCCGGCGCAACTTTCTACTTCACCTTCGGCTGACTTTTACCCCTCTCAAAAGCACAACCCCGCCATGCGGCGGGGTTGTTTTCCTCGGGACCCGGTTCAGCAGCTTCGGCCGCGCCACTGATCGGATTGCTTCATGGCCAACTCATTCCGCGCCTTGACCCGCGCCCGATAGGGAATGTCGTACAGCAGGCAGGCGCCGATGAACACGATCACCACCGCCAGCCCCCGATGGACGCCCCACGAGGACAGCATCGAATACGCTGGGTAGGCCAGGCCAGCCGACACCAGCAACCAGATGACCCACAGGGCCCGGGCGCCGGATTCGGCGGAATCTTTCTTGCTGCTTGCCATTGCGCGTTCCTCCTCAATTCAAATGCATAGACGCGAGATACTTTGCAATCCCCATGCCTGTCTTGTGGCTGGCCACAACTAATTGAAATCACTGTAATACTCAAATTGGATGGCATCCGATCCTGCCAACGAATGCCAGTTCCGGACGTAAAACGGCACTTTTCCGGGTCGACTCAACCGGCGAGGGCAAGCAGGGCGCAGAGCGGCGGATGTCGCTTCAAGGTGCGGTCGCCTCTCAGCGCAGCAGCGTTGCGGGAATGGCCGCAAGGCCGGGATGCCGCCAGCGCAGCAGCGCCATGAGGATCGATTCTGCCCGACTGCGCGAAGCGGTACCGGATGTCTGGCTGCATGTCCGGGTGGCAATCAGCAGCGAATCCTTCAGCGCCGACACCACCACCGGAGCATTGTCCTCCGCCACCCAGCGCTGGCCCGGGCCGAGGATGATGTCCACCGCGTGGCCATCGACGGTGATCCACAATTCGCCGGCCCGGCAGGCCAGCTCCCTGCCCTTGAGGCGCGCCAGCGCCAGCAACTCGCCGTCGACGAGTTCGTAGCGGGTCTCTTGCACAATTTTCGCCATGATCCTATCCTCCATGCGTAACATGCATTAACAGGTGTGCCGGCATGTGCTGTCAGGATAGGCATCCCCCCTATGATTCACAAACGAGTAATGTGAATCGATTGCATGAGTATTTATCATGAACAGAGACCGCCTCCCCGCCCTCGATCCGCTGAAAGGCTTCGACGCCGCCGCGCGCCATCTCAGCTTCACCAAGGCCGCGGCGGAACTGTTCCTCACCCAGTCGGCCATCAGCCGGCAGATCCAGACGCTGGAGGAGCAGCTCGGCGTGAAGCTCTTCCGCCGCCAAGCGCGCCGCCTCAGCCTGACGCCGGAAGGCGCGGTACTGCAGCGCGCGGTGGCGGAGACGCTCGACCGCCTCACCGAGGTCTGCGCCGGACTGAAAGCGCCGCAGCGGCGCCCGCGCGTGAATCTCTCGGCGGCGGTCGGCATCGCCTCGCTGTGGCTGGTGCCGCGGCTGGACGCCTTCCAGGAAATCGAGCCCGACGTCGACGTGCGGCTCTCCGCCGACAACCGTATGGTGGACCTGGAGCGCGAGGACATCGATCTCGCCCTGCGCTACATCCACCCCGATGCCGCGCCGCCGGACGCCTGTCTGCTGTTCGAGGAAATCGTCTTTCCGGTGGCGGCGCCGAAGCTCGCCGCCAGGCTGCCTGCCGTGCTCAAGGCGGAAGACCTGGCCAGGCTGACGCTGCTGGCCTACGACGACGGCCGCAAGGCGCCCTGGCTCACCTGGGAACCCTGGCTTATCGGTCTCGGCCTCGCCCAGGCACGGCCCAAGGCCGTGCTCGCATTCAACCAGTACGACCAGCTCATCCGCGCCGCCGTGGACGGCCGCGGCATCGCGCTGGGGCGCGGCCCGCTGGTGGCGCAACTGATTGCCGAAAAAAAACTCAGGCCGCTGGGCCAATCGCGCCAGCGGGTCGCCACACGCGCCTACTTCCTGGTGCGCGCGCCCAAACCCGCGCGGCGCGAAGTGGAACGCTTCGCGGACTGGCTGCTGGCGGAGGCGAAGAAGACGGAACGCGAAGCGAACGCATGAGACAGACTACCGACGGGAATGACGTTTCGCCGTATCCCGGAGACTGACTTTCGGCAGATATCCGAATTCAGTCGCGCTGCCCCTCCTCGACCGCCTTCCTCCGCCAGATCCAGACGTAGTGGACGCCGGAGACGAGCACCGAGGTGAACACCAGGATGAACAGCGGCATCAGCCAGGCATCGGCCTCGACCAGTTGCGCGGCCTGCGCCATGACCAGCGAGATCACGCCGAATTCGAGGAAGGTGTTGGCCTTGGAGAGGCGCGTCGGCGCCATCTCGATGCGGCCGATGACGAAGCGGTAGGCGACGGCGCCGGCGACGATGACGGCGTCGCGCATGACGATCACCACCGCCAGCCAGATCGGCAGCAGGCCCTGCGCCGCCATCAGAATGGCGACAATCATCATGGTCATCTTGTCGGCGACGGGGTCGAGCACGGCGCCGAGCTGCGACATCTGGTTGAAACGCCGTGCGATGAAGCCGTCCACCCAGTCGCCGACGGCGGCGACGACGAAGACGGCGAAGGCCAGCGTGTAGTCGTGGTCGAGCAGCAGGAATGCCACCACCGGAATCAGCAGCACCCGACCAATGGTGATGATGTTTGGAAGCGTGAACATGGCGGAGAAATGATGCCCTGAGACGCGCCGCCATGCAACGGTGATAGGATTCGCCGATTCGACACGGAGACCGCGCCATGAGTGAAAACAGCCCCCGCCTGCGCCTCGGCATCCCCAAGGGCAGCCTGCAGGAGACCACCCAGAAGCTGTTCCAGCGCGCCGGCTACGACCTGCGCATTTCCGGCCGCTCGTACTACCCGGACATCGACGACCCGGAAATCGAATGCATCCTCATCCGCCCACAGGAGATGGCGCGCTACGTCGCCCAGGGCGTGCTCGACTGCGCCATCACCGGCCTCGACTGGGTGCTGGAAACCGGCGCCGACGTCGAGGAACTGGCCGACCTGCGCGCGCCCTGGCCGAACTATGGCACGGTGCGCTGGGTGATGGCCTCGAAGGAAGGCTCGCCCTTCGACAGCGTGAAGGACCTCGAGGGCCGCCAGATCGCCACCGAGGCGGTCGGCATGACGAAGCGCTTTCTCGCCGAACACAGTGTTTCCGCCAGCGTCGAGTTCTCCTGGGGCGCCACCGAGGTCAAGCCGCCTATCCTTGCCGACGCCATCGTCGACGTCTCCGAGACCGGCTCCTCGCTGCGCGCCAACCAGTTGCGCGTGATGCACGTCGTGCTGGAGAGCACGCCGCGCTTCATCGCCAACCGCGACGCGGTGAAGGATGCCTGGAAGCACGCCAAGATCGAGCGCATGCTGATGCTGCTCAAGGGCGCTATCGCCGCCGCCACGCGCGTGCTGCTGGCGATGAACGTACCGAAGGACCGCGTGGCCACCGTGCTCGAAATCCTGCCCGCGCTGGCGACGCCGACGGTGTCCACCCTCTCCGATCCGGACTGGGTGGATCTCAGTACGGTAGTCGCCGAAAAGCAGGTGCGCGAACTGATCCCCAAGCTCTACGAAGCCGGCGCGCGCGGCATCATCGAGCTGCCGATCAACAAGATCATCGAGTAGTGGGCGGATATCGCATCCGGTTCGCAATAACAGCGCAGGGTTGCGGCATGGCGGCAAGGGAGAAAACGGTGTTTGGCAAACTGCTTGAATTATTCGGCGGCGGAAACAAGGCGACGCCCCGCACGGAAGCGCCTTCCGATTTCGAACGTCTCAACGAGGTCGCGCCCCTCAAGGCAAAGGCGTCCGACGCCGGCACGGACAGACGCAGCTTCGTCTGCCGCGAGGCGATCCTCGACCGGCAGGAGAAAATCGCCGGTTACGAGTTCTCCCTGTCCGAACGCCTGCAGTCCAGACTGCACGAAAAAAGCCAGCTTCTGCACCGGGTTTACGACGACGCGCTGCTGCGAAATCTCGCGCTTCACGACATTCATGCCCTGCTCGGCAGCCGCATCGCTTTCGTGCATCTCTCCCCGGCTTCGCTTCTCAACCCGCTCATCGATCGACTGTCTCCCGCAAACACGATGCTGGTGCTCGACACCGGCGACATCACTGACTTGCCGCCGGAACTGGCCGAGGCGATGGCCAATCACAGGCATCGCGGGGTAAAGGTCGGCTGGCTGTTGCGTACGCCGAAGACGCCGATCTCTCCGCTCATCGCCGACGCCGACATGTTGCAGATCGATGCCCTCGCCTTTGACGGGCTGCAAATCCGCACCCTGATGCGCGACCTTCCCGGAAAGCGCTCGGCGGGACTGCCGAAAACCCTCTTTGTCGCCTGCAACCTGCTCACCTTCGACGACTTCAACCTCTGCTTCAACGGCGGCTTCGACTACTTCCAGGGCCCCTTCGTCGCCAGCCGGGAGAACTGGCGGGCGCCGAAGAGCGATGTCGACCGGCTTCACTTCATCGCGTTGCTCAACATGGTGCGCCAGGGGGCGGAATACGACGCCATCGCCGATCATATGCGCCAGGAGCCGGTCATGACCTTCAAGCTCCTGCGCTACCTCAACTCGCCGCTGCTCGGCCTGCAGCAGAAGATCACCTCGGTCTCGCAGGCGCTGCTCATCATCGGCCGCGACAAGTTCTATCGCTGGCTGTCGCTGCTCCTGTTCAGCGTGCGCGACCAGGGATACCAGGAGCGCATTCTGGCCGAACAGGCCCTGACGCGAGGACGTTTTCTCGAAGGACTTGCCGGCCAGGGCGATATACCGCCCGCTGCCAACGACCTGTTCCTGCTCGGCCTGTTTTCCCTTCTCGACCTGCTGCTCGGTCAGCCGCTGTCCGGGATCGTGACGCGCATCCAACTGCCCGAGCCGGTCAAGGACGCCCTGCTCGGTGGAAACTCGGCCTGGCGCGACGCACTCGATCTGGTGATAGCCTACGAGAGCGGAGATGAAACCCGGCTGAACGAAGCCGCCGCGCGCTGCCGGCTCGATGCCGGCCAGGTGACCGAGGCTGCCCTCGAAGCACTGGGCTGGACGAGGGAAATCACCTCGATGCAGGATGAGGGCTGATTTAAGTCATTGTTAAGGATGCGGGCGCAGCATTTGGCGCATCGGCCATCCTTAGGAAGAACGCCATGTCCATGAAAAATGACAACCACCGCTATGGCGCAGTGTCGAGAGCCCTGCACTGGGGCATTGCCGCCCTGGCCATCGCGGCCATCGTCTTCGTCGAGATCCACAGCCTGTTTCCGAAAGGCAGCGAGCCACGCAAGGCGGTTGTGGGCGTGCACATCCAGCTCGGCCTGCTGCTGTTCGGCCTGACCTGGCTGCGGCTGGCCTGGCGTTCGGCCAACCCGCCGCCGGCGATCGTCCCGGCACCGCGGGAATGGGAAGCCCGCCTGGCGACGGTCATGCACGTGGCGTTCTACGCAGCGATG
>JADFDL010000278.1 GCA_018262875.1 Rhodocyclaceae bacterium
GTCGGTCCGCTGGCTTCATTGCTGGAACAGAAACTCAACGAAGGCACCAAGATGCTTCAGACCATCAAGGTCACGCTGCTGGCCAGCCTCAATGGCTATGCGCCGGCGCTGGCGGTGGAGTTCGGCCGCAAGGTGCTGTATTCGACCGAGCGTCCGACCTTCAGCGAGCTGGAAGAACACGTAAAAGGCGCGGCGAAGAAATAAGCACCGCAACAGAAAATCAATACGGCCTGAGTCATCATGTCTGACAAAGACAAGAAACCAATTGTAATCAAGCGCATCAAGAAGGTCGCGGGCGGCCATCATGGCGGCGCCTGGAAGATTGCCTATGCCGACTTTGTTACGGCGATGATGGCCTTCTTCCTGCTGATGTGGCTGCTGGGGTCGACAGCCAAGGGTGACCTGGAAGGCATCGCCGAATACTTCAAGACGCCGCTCAAGGTTGCTTTGCAGGGCGGCTCGGGCAGCGGCGACAGTTCCAGCATCATCAAGGGCGGCGGGCAGGACCTCACCCGCAAGTCTGGACAGGTCAAGAAGGCAGATACGCCGCAGGACAAGAAAACCATCAATCTCGAAGCCGCCAAGGCCGAGCTTGAGCGGCTGGAAACCGACAAGCTGAAGAATCTCAAGGCGCGACTGGAACAGGCCATCGACGCCAGCCCCAATCTCAAGCAGTTCAAGCGGCAGTTGCTGATCGACATCACGACCGAGGGCTTGCGCATCCAGATCGTGGATGAGAAGAACCGCCCCATGTTTGATCTGGCCGGCGCTGAACTCAAGCCCTATACCAAAGAAATTCTGCGCGAGATCGGAAAAGTGCTGAATGACGTAAGCAACCGCATCAGCCTGTCTGGCCACACCGATGCGGCACAATATTCCAGCGGCGAGCGTGGCTACAGCAACTGGGAACTGTCATCGGATCGAGCCAACGCCTCGCGTCGTGAACTGATCGCGGGCGGCATGAACGGCGACAAGATGCTGCGGGTGGTCGGGCTGTCCTCTTCAGTGCTGTTCAATGCCAAGGATCCGCTCGATCCGATCAATCGCCGCATCAGCATCATCGTCCTGAACAGGAAAACCGAAGAAGCCATCACCAAGGACGAAGGCCGCCTGGAGGTTCAGGAAGGCCAGGATGTCGCTCAGGCGCTGAACAAGCACTAAGCTGCAAACCGGTTTTTACACCGGGAAATACCCTGTTTCTCCCCGTCTTTTCCCCCCATTAAATTCGCTTCTCCCTGCTGATAATGCAAGCATATCCGCAGAGGAATGAGTTTTTCTGCGGCCTGAGTGAGAAAAATATTTCATGGCTGAAGAAAGCGATCTCGAAAAAACCGAATCACCCTCACCGCGAAAAATTGAAAAAGCGCGGGAAGAAGGGCAGGTTCCCCAATCCAGGGAGCTGTCGGCATTCATGGTGCTGATGGCGGGTGGCGGTGCGGTCTGGATGCTGGGCGATTCCTTTGCCCAAACGCTTGCCGACGTGGTTCGCACGGGTTTGCGGTTCGATCATCAGCTCGCCACCGATCCCGGCGTGCTGGTCAACAAGATGCTCCAGCAGTCCTCAGATGCCCTCATCGGCATGGCGCCCATGTTGCTGATTATCGTGGCAGCCGCGTTGGCGGGGCCGATCGTCATGCATGGCTGGATGTTCAACTCCAAGGCACTGACGCCAAAATTCTCTCGCATGAATCCGCTGTCCGGCATCAAGCGCATGGTGTCGGTCGACAGCCTGTCCGAACTGGTCAAGTCGGTGGCCAAGGTCTCGTTGCTTGGGGTAATCGCAGGTCTGGTCATGTGGAAGGGGCTCGATGCCCTGTTCGCACTGGGTATGGATTCGGTCGAAGACGGTTCGCGCGCCATGGGCCATCTGCTCATCAAGGCGTTTCTGCTTATTTCCGCCGGCATGTTGCTGGTTGTGTTGCTGGATGTGCCTTACCAGTTGTGGCGCTACTACACGCAACTGAAAATGACCCGCGAAGAAGTTCGCCAGGAAGTCAAGGAATCCGAAGGCGATCCGCACATCAAGGCACGCATCCGCGCCATGCAGCGCGAGGTTGCCCGCCGCCGCATGATGAGCGAGATACCCACCGCCGACGTGGTGGTGACCAACCCGACGCACTACGCCGTGGCGCTCAAGTACAGCGAAGGCCTCATGCGCGCGCCACGCGTGGTGGCCAAGGGCGCGGATCTTGTCGCGGCCCGCATCCGCGAAGAAGCCAGAAACCATCATGTGCCCATTCTCGAAGCGCCGCCGCTGGCGCGCGCGCTATACCGTCATACCGAGCTGGAGCATGAAATTCCCGTGGCGCTGTATACCGCCGTGGCCGAGGTGCTGGCCTATGTGTATCAGTTGAAGCGCTACCAGACAGCAGGCGGCGACAGGCCTGAAATGCCGGCCGATCTGCCGGTGCCACCCGAACTTGATCCGGTGACGGCATGAACTCCACCTTCCGCCTTCCCGCATTCCTGAACGGCGCCGACTGGAAGCAGCTGGCCGGTCCGCTGTTCATCGTCATGATCCTGGCGATGATGGTGATGCCGCTGCCGCCGTTCGCGCTGGATGTGCTGTTCACCTTCAATATCGCGTTGTCCATCATCGTGCTGCTGGCAAGTCTCTACACCCAGAAGGCACTGGACTTCGCGGCCTTCCCCACCATTCTGCTGGTCAGCACCCTGCTGCGCCTTTCGCTTAACGTAGCATCCACCCGAATCGTCCTGCTGGAGGGCCATTCCGGCCCCGATGCCGCGGGCAAGGTGATCGAGTCCTTCGGCCACTTCCTGGTCGGCGGCAACTACACCGTCGGCATTGTGGTGTTCATCATCCTGGTGGTGATCAACTTTGTCGTGATTACCAAGGGCGCTGGCCGTATCGCCGAAGTCAGCGCGCGCTTCACCCTGGACGCCATGCCGGGCAAGCAGATGGCCATCGATGCCGACCTCAATGCCGGTTTGATTGGCGAAGACGAAGCCCGCAAGCGCCGTTCCGAAGTGGCACAGGAAGCCGACTTCTACGGTTCCATGGACGGTGCCTCGAAATTCGTGCGCGGCGATGCCGTCGCCGGCATCCTG
>JADFDL010000279.1 GCA_018262875.1 Rhodocyclaceae bacterium
CCGGTCTTCTGCATCATTTCCTCGCGACGCGAGGGATCGAGGTCGACGCGCACCTTTTCGATCCCGGTGACGCCCCTGCTGTTGAGCAATTGCTCGGCGCGCACGCAATAAGGGCACACCGCGGTGGAATACATCAGCACTCTGGATGTCATTTTTTCGTGATGGGCAGACCGGCCTGGTCCCAGGCGGAAATGCCGCCGCTGAGATTGAATACCTTGGCGAAACCCGCCTTGCGCAATGTCCCGCAGGCCGAAGCCGAGCGGTGGCCACTGGCGCAATTGACGATGATCGCCCGCGCCTTGAACTTCTCCAGCTCGGGCAGGCGCTTGTCGAACTGGGAGAACGGAATGTGGCGGGAATTGGGAATGTGGCCGCCGCCGTATTCGGCCGCCTCGCGCACATCCACCATGACGGCATCCTCGCGGTTGATCATGAGCGTGGCCTGCATGGGCGACACGCCCGCGCCGCCTTTGAATGCCTGCCAGGTTTGCCAAAGCAGCATGCCGCCGCTGAATACGGCGAGGCCGACCCAGGGCAGGTTGTCCTTGATGAATGCCTCCAATGGATGCTCCGTCTATTTTTTCGGTTGGGGAACGCCGCAGAAGACTTCCCGCATCAGCACGATGAGCTGCAGGGTGCGCTGGTCGCCGACGCGGTAATAAACGCGGTTGGCATCCTTGCGCGTGAGCAGCACGCCCTTGTCGCGCAGAATGGCCAGGTGCTGCGAGATGTTGCTTTGCGAGGTGCCGACCGCGTCGACGATTTCCTGCACGCAAGCCTCCTGGTCGCCGATGACGCAGAGAATTTTCAGGCGCAACGGATGCGAAATCGCCTTCAGCGCACGGGCGGCGGTCTCGATGTGTTCCTGCTTGTCGATCAGATCGGCGATGATGTCCACTTGGCTCGGTTTCAAATACAACGGCTAATATTATAAAATACTTTTCTGTCGGCCATGCGCCGACCCTCCATCTTCAGAAACATACCCACCTCACTGAAATCATGAAGAAACTTGTGTTGCTCCGCCACGGCGAGTCGGCCTGGAACAAGGAAAACCGCTTCACCGGCTGGACCGATGTCGATTTGACCGACAAGGGCCGCGCCGAGGCGAAGCAGGCCGGACAGTTGCTCAGGGAGGCCGGCTTCGCTTTCGACATTGCCTACGCCTCGGTGCTCAAGCGCGCCATCCGCACGCTGTGGAGCGTCCTCGACGAGCTGGACCGCATGTGGATCCCGGTGGAACACTCCTGGCGCCTGAACGAGCGGCATTACGGCGCCCTGCAGGGGCTCAACAAATCTGAAACGGCCGAGAAATACGGCGAAGCCCAGGTGAAGATCTGGCGCCGCGCCTACGACACCCCGCCGCCCGCCCTGGAGGCGGGCGACGAGCGCCTCGCCGCCCAGATGGCCAACCCGCGCTATGCCGCCGACCCCGCCGCGGCCGCCACGCCGACGGAATGCCTGCAAGACACCGTTGCCCGTTTCCTGCCCTACTGGCAAGCGACCATCGCGCCTTCGGTGAGGGCCGGCAAGAGCGTCATCATCGCCGCCCATGGCAACAGCCTGCGCGCCTTGGTGAAATACCTCGACAACATCTCCGACGCCGACATCGTCGAACTGAACATCCCCACCGGCGTGCCGCTGGTCTATGAGCTGGACGACGATCTCAAGCCCATTCGCAACTACTATCTGGGCGACCAGGCCGCCATCGTCGCCGCCATGCAGGCCGTCGCCAGCCAGGGCAAGGCGAAAAACTGAAAAAGCTTCTTTTCCTCGTTTGTTGCGCGGCGGCGAACGCCCTTGCCGCCCCTGCCGACGCCAAGCGCGAGGAGCTGAAGGACCTGCAGGGACGTATTCAGTCGCTGCAGAAGGACATCGCCAAAACGGAGGGATCGCGCGCCGATGCCGCCGAGGAATTGCGCGAGACGGAACAGGCCATCTCCGAGGCCAACCGCAAACTGCGCGAACTGGGCGGCGAGCGCACCGAAGTCCGGGCCACGCTGGGCGATCTCGACACCCAGTCGCAAAAGCTGTCGTCGCGCATTGCCGCCCAGCAAACCCAGTTGGGCCGGCTGTTCACGCGACAGTATTACGCCGGCGAAACGGACGCCATGCGCCACTTCCTCTCCGGGGACGATCCCAACCAACTGGCGCGCGATGCCCACTACCTGGGCCTGCTCTCCCGCGCCAAGGCCGGCCTGATCCGCAATCTGGGCGAAATTCTCGACGAGAAAAACCGCCTCGCCGGCCTGGCGCGCGACAAGAACGCTGAATTGGCCGAAATCGAGAAAAGTCAGCAGCGCGAACACGCCGGTCTGGTCGAGCAGCAGAAAAAGCGGCAGGTCGTCCTGGCCCGCCTGTCCGACCGCATCAAGGCGCAGCGCCGCGAGGTGGACAAGCTCAAGCGCGACGAAAAGCGTCTGGAAAAGCTGATCGAGGGACTGGGCCGCATCGTTGCCAAGCCGAAACGCGCGCCGCAGGCGCAGGGGCCGGCCCTGCGCAACGAACGCACGCCGGATGCTTCGTTGTCCGCAGACGCCTTCGCCCGGTTGAAAGGCCGCCTCTCCCTGCCCACGCGAGGGGAACTTGCCAACCGTTTCGGCACTCCACGCCAAGAGGGCGGTACGACCTGGAAAGGGGTGTTCATTCGCGCATCCGGTGGCGCCGAGGTCAAGGCCATCGCGCCGGGGCGCATCGTCTTCGCCGACTGGCTGCGCGGCTTCGGCAACCTCGCCATCGTCGATCACGGCGACGGCTATCTGTCCGTGTACGGCAACAACGAATCCCTCTTCAAGGCTGTCGGCCAGCCGGTGAAGGCCGGCGAAGCGATCGCCTCGGTAGGCAACAGCGGCGGCAACCCGGAAACGGGTTTATACTTTGAATTGAGACATTTGGGTCAGCCACTCGACCCCCTGAAATGGGTCAGCCTCAGATAGGCCCGCCAACGGAGCAAAGATTTCATGCGCAACAAGCTGCAACAAGCCGGACTCGTACTTTTCGGGTTGGTCGCCGGCATTTTCATCAGCATCAACATTTCGGCCATCGCCCAGAAGGAAGCGGTCGCGCCCCTG
>JADFDL010000280.1 GCA_018262875.1 Rhodocyclaceae bacterium
GCGATGTCGCAGCCGATGTTCACGATGTGCGCCAGCACGCGCTGCGTCACCAGGCCGGCGCTGTCGCGGATGATCGATACCGGCACACCGTCCGAAGCGAAGAGGCCGTGCGCCGCCTCGCGCATGGCCACGCTGGTGAGCGGCGTGGTCATCAGGGTGCGGCGCTTGTCGAGGCCGGGGAGGACGTCGAGGGCGACGGTGCGCGCGGCATCCAGCCCTTCGCGGGCGGCGCAGGTGGTGGCGTCTTCGCCCAGCGGCGTGACGACGCACAAAGCGCCGTCCTGCGGAGACTGACTTTCATCCAGCGTGCCGCCGAGCTTGCGCACCAGGTCGTGGACGGCCGCGGCGAACGCCGGCCGGGCGCCGCTGATCCAGACGCGGGCCGGGCGTGCCGACGGCGCGGGCGGCACCGGCATCGCCTGCTGCTTGCCGTCGGGGTAGGCGTAGAAGCCTCGCCCGCTCTTGCGGCCGAGGACGCCGCCGGCCAGGCGCTGCGCTGCCAGCGCGGAGGGGCGGTAGCGCGGCTCCTGGTAGTACTGGTGGTAGATCGATTCCATCACCGGATGGGAAACGTCGAGGCCGGTGAGGTCGAGCAGTTCGAAGGGGCCCATGCGGAAGCCGGCCGCTTCGCGCAGGATGCGGTCGATCTCATAAAACTCGGCGACGTTCTCGCCGAGCAGGCGCAGGGCTTCGGTGACATAACCGCGGCCGGCGTGGTTGACGATGAAGCCGGGCGTGTCTTTCGCGCGCACCGGCGTGTGGCCCATGCGCCGCGCCAGTTCCGCCAACGCCTCGCCGACCCAGGGCTCGGTGAGCAGGGCGTCGATCACCTCGACGACCTTCATCAGCGGCACCGGGTTGAAGAAATGGTAGCCGGCGACGCGGCCCGGCTTGCGGCAGGCGGCGGAGATCTCCGTCACCGACAGGGAGGAGGTGTTGCTGGCGAGGATGCAGTCCTCGCCGACGATGCCTTCCAGTGCGGTGAACAATTGGCGCTTGGCATCGAGTTTTTCGACGATGGCCTCGATGACGACCTGGCAGGGCGCGAAGGCTTCCATCCCCGTGGCCGGCTCGATGCGGGCGGCTGCCGCATCGGCGTCCGCCGGGGCGATCTTGCCCTTGGCGGCGAGGCCGGCCAGGGTGGCGGCGATGGTGTCCCGCGCGGCGGCAGCGGCGCCGGTCTGCAGGTCGAAAATCAGGACGCGGAGGCCGGCCTGGGCGGCGATCTGGGCGATGCCGCGGCCCATGGCGCCGGCGCCGGCGATGCCCAGCGTGAGAGCGGGGAAATGGATGTCGGGTGGCATGGATTTGCGCTGATTGAAAGCGCCGAAGTATAGCCCGATTGAATCGCCGGGTTCCTTCCTTTAACATCGCCGGATACAACGACTATAAAACGGAGGAGGAACTATGTACGGCAAGGTGCTGCTGGCCTACGACGGTTCGCAGAGCGGGCGCACGGCGCTGCTCGAGTGCGCCGACATCAACAATCTTCTGCATGTCGAAATCCACCTGCTGGCGGTGGCGCCGCTGATGGCGGGGCTCTACCTGACCGAAGGCTTCGTGCCGGAATCCCTGCAGGACGAGGAGAACCGCCGCTTCAAGGACATTCTCGACGAGGGCCTCAAGCTGCTCGAAGAGCGCGGCGTCAAGGCGCAAGGGCATGTCGTCACCGGCGAACCGGTGGACGAGATCTGCCGCCTGGCCGGTGAACTGCACGCCGACCTCATCGTCGTCGGCCACCGCAAGAACGCTTTTTTCATGTCGCGCTGGTGGAAGGGATCGGTGGGCGCCTCGCTGATCGAGGATGCGCCCTGCAGCGTGCTGATCGCCCTGGCGCGATGAATCCGGCCTGCGCAATCACCACAGCTTCCACCAGGGCTCCTTGCGGTCGAGCCCGCGCTTGTAATAATCGCTGTTGGGGAAGTTGGTGCGCATGACGCGTTCGGCGTCGTCGCGCAGGTCGTTCAGGCCGAGCGCGTCGTAGGATTTCACCATGATGAACAACGCCTCCTCGTTGGCGGGGGCGTCGAGGTAGGTCCTGACGGCGAACTGCGCGCGATTGGCGGCGGCGATGTAGGCGCCGCGCTTGATGTAGTAGCGCGCCACATGCACTTCGTGCGAGGCGAGGGCGTTCACCAGGTACTTCATCCGCGCCGAGGCATCGGCGGCGTACTTGCTGCCGGGAAACCGGGTCACCAGATCCCTGAAGGCGTCAAAAGCCTCCCGTGCCGCCTTCGGGTCGCGCTCGGACTGATCCTGCAGGCTGATATAGCCCATGATGCCGAGGTCCTCGTTGAAGTTCACCAGCCCCTTCAGGTAATACACGTAGTCGACGTTGGGATGGTTCGGGTGCAGCTTGATGAAGCGGTCGGCGGCGGCGATGGCGGAGGCCGGCTCGTTGGCCTTGTAGTAGGCGTAGGCGATCTCGATCTGCGCCTGCTGGGCGAAGCGGCCGTAGGGGTAGCGCGACTCCAGCGTCTCGAAGTATTTGACGGCCTTGTCGTAGGAACCGTCGCCCATGGCTTCCTTGGCGGCGGAGTACAGACGGTTGGCCGACCAGCCGATGGTTTCGTCCTTCACCTCGGGCAGCAGGCTGCAGCCGCCGAGCAGCAAGGCGAGAATAAACGCTAGACTACGCAACATAATGAATTCCCTGCAAAGAAAGCGCGCCGATTATATCGCAGACCCGAAGCGCGTCCTCGAAATTCCCGCCGATTGCGCCGGTCTGCGCCTCGATCAGGCGCTGGCGCGCCTGCTGCCGGCGCAGGGCACCATCCATTACGGCGAGCACAGCATTTTGCAGCGTCCCGTCCACGCGCTGATCGGCGAAGGCATGACGCTGGTGCCCGAAGGCCGCGGCGTCTTCGCGCGACTGACTATCGCCGAGAACCTCGACATGGGCGCCTACTGTCGCGACGACCGCGCCGAAATCGCCGCCGATCTCGACCGTGTCTATGGGTTGTTGCCGCGCTTGAAAGAGCGGGCGCAGCAGCTTGCCGGCACCCTCTCCGGCGGCGAGCAGCAAATGCTGGCCATCGGCCGCGCGCTGATGAGCCGGCCCAAGC
>JADFDL010000281.1 GCA_018262875.1 Rhodocyclaceae bacterium
GGTCGATGGCCTTGTCCGGCAGGAAGCGGTCGGTGATGTAGCGATGCGAGAGCTCGGCCGCGGCGACGATGGCCGGGTCGGTGATGTCCACGCCGTGGTGCAGCTCGTAGCGCTCCTGCAGGCCGCGCAGGATGGCGATGGTCGATTCGACCGACGGCTCGTCCACCAGCACCTTCTGGAAACGGCGCTCCAGCGCGGCGTCCTTCTCGATGTACTTGCGGTATTCGTCCAGCGTGGTGGCGCCGACGCAGTGCAACTCGCCGCGCGCCAGCGCCGGCTTGAGCATGTTGCCGGCGTCCATGGCGCCCTCCGCCTTGCCGGCGCCAACCATGGTATGCAGCTCGTCGATGAAGACGATGATGCGGCCCTCGTCCTGGGCGATCTCCTTGAGCACGGCCTTCAACCGCTCCTCGAACTCGCCGCGGTATTTCGCGCCGGCCAGCAGCGCCGCCATGTCGAGCGACAGGACGCGCTTGCCCTTCAGCGTTTCCGGCACTTCCTCGTTGACGATGCGCTGGGCCAGGCCCTCGACGATGGCGGTCTTGCCGACGCCCGGCTCGCCGATCAGCACCGGGTTGTTCTTGGTGCGGCGCTGCAGGATCTGGATGGTGCGGCGGATCTCGTCGTCGCGGCCGATGACCGGGTCGAGCTTGCCCTGGCGGGCGCGCTCGGTGAGGTCCAGGGTGTATTTCTTCAGCGCCTCGCGGCTCCCTTCCGCCTCCTGCGAACCGACGCTGCTGCCGCCGCGCACCGCCTCGATGGCCGCCTCAAGCGCCTTTTTCTGCAAGCCGTGCTCCTTCAGCAGGCGGCCCGCTTCGCCCTTGTCATCGAACAGGGCGAGCAGGAACATCTCCGAGGCGATGAACTGGTCGCCGCGCTTCTGCGCGTTCCTGTCGGTCAGGTTGAGCAAGTTGGACAGGTCGCGGCCGATCTGCACCTCGCCGCCGGCGTCTTCCACTTTCGGCAGGCGCGCCACCGCCTTCTCCAGCGCGGCCTTCAGCGGCGGCACGTTCGCGCCGGCGCGCGCGAGCAGCGAGGCGGTGCCGCCGTCGTCCTGGTTGAGCAGGGCCAGCAGCAGGTGGCTCGGCTCGATGAACTGCTGGTCGCCGCCCACGGCGATGCTCTGGGCATCGGCCAGGGCCTGCTGGAACTTGGTCGTGAATTTATCGAAGCGCATGATTTTCTTCCGGAAATTTGTCCCTGACGGTTAAATGGGGCTGGTGGCGGGGTTTTCAAGCTGCCATATTCGGCGCATCATGTCCCGGTTAGGTTCGAATTTATCAGGGAGGGGAAAATGAGCAACGACCAGTTTGCAGACATGCACCGCAAGAACATCGACGCCGCCATGAAGCTGACGCAGATGTCGCTGGAGAACTCCAAGCGCATCATGGAGCTTCAGGTGGAGACGGCGCGTTCCCTGTTCGAGGAAAGCGTGAAGGGCGCGCGGGCGCTGACCGAAGCCAAGGATCCGCAGGCCGCGCTGGCCATGCGCACGCAACTCGCCCAGGAAACCTCCGCCAAGATGATGGAAGCCATGCGCCAGATGGCCGACCTCACGGCCGGGGCGCAGGCCGAGTTCAACAAGATGCTCGGCCAGCAGATGGCCGGCACCAGCCAGGAAATGATGGAGAACTTCAAGAAGATGATGTCGGTGAGCGCCCTGCCCGGCAACAGCCAGGACGCCTTCGCCGCCATGCAGAAGGCCTTCGGCACCGCCAAGGACGCCTTCGACCAGATCGCCAAGGCCTCCAGCACCGCGTTCACCATGCCGGGTGCCGGCAAGGGCAAGAGCGTCAAGGTAGAGTAGAAGAACCCCTTTCAACACGGAGAACACAGAGACACAGAGTGCGCAGAGAGGGTCATTCGAAAAACCTCTGTGTCCCCTGTGCCTCTGTGTCCTCTGTGTTGGAGGCGCTTGGTTTCACGCCTTCCACCGTGCCGCAGACTCATCGTCCGACTCGCGCGCATCCACCCAGCGTTCGCCTTCCGGCGTTTTTTCCTTCTTCCAGAACGGCGCGCGGGTCTTCAGGTAATCCATGATGAACTCGCAGGCGGCGAAGGCGTCGCCGCGATGCGCGCTCGCCACCGCCACCAGCACAATGTTGTCGCCCGGCTTCAGCTCGCCGATGCGGTGGATCACCGTGGCGTCCATGACATCCCAGCGGCCGCGCGCCTGCTCGACGATTTCCGCGAGCGACTGTTCCGTCATGCCGGGATAATGTTCCAGGGTCATGCGGGAAATCCCTGCACCGTCGTTCGAATCGCGCACCAGGCCGACGAAGCTCGCCAGCGCGCCGATGTCGCTGCGCCCGCGGGTGATCGCAGTGCACTCGGCGCCGAGATCGAAGTCTTCAGTCTGGACCGAGACCTTCACGGCTATCCCCCTGTGACCGGCGGAAAGAAGGCGACCTCGTCGCCGTCCTTCACCGGCGCATCCATCGCCGCCACCTTCCGGTTCACCGCGATGCGCAGGTTCTTCGTCGTTGCCAACGCAACCCACACACCGCCGCGCGCGGCGAGATGGGCATGCAACTGGCCGACACTACCGACCTGCGCCGGCAGAGACAATTGCTCGGAAGACTGGCCGAGCGCTTCGCGCAGGCCGGCAAAATAGAGAATGTGCACGCTCACAAGCACCTCATGCAGGTCGGGCTTCAGTATAGCAACTCGGAAAACGGGATGAAGCGCACGAGTTCGCCGCGCCGTACCGCCTGCGCCGGCGGATTGTCCACCAGGCCGTCGGCCCAGGCGCAGGAGGTCAGCACGCCCGAACTCTGGTTCGGAAACAGGTCGAGGCCGCCTTCGCCGTTGATGCGCACGCGCAGAAACTCTCGCCGGCGGTCCGGCTTCGGCCAGTCGAAATCGGCGCGCATCGTCAGCCCGCGCGGCACCGTGGCGCGGACGCCCTGGCAGGCGAGCAGGAAAGGCCGCACCAGCATGAGGAAGGTGACGAAGGTCGACACCGGGTTGCCCGGCAGGCCGATGAATGCAGCCTCGCCATGGAGCGGGCTCTGCCCGCGAACTGCCGTCACCCCCTTCCCCGGGAAGGGCGGCGGGGAGATGG